>JAOQAA010000238.1 GCA_025963815.1 Capsulimonas sp. | reverse complement strand
AGCACACCGAGGCCGCGCTGCTGTTCAGCAGCGGCTATGCCGCCAATCTTGGGTCAATCCCGGCGCTGGTCGGCCCCGGCGATTTGATCCTCAGCGACAAGCTCAACCACGCCAGCCTGATCGATGGATGCCGTCTCAGCCGCGCCGAGCTGCGGATTTACGATCACGTCGACGGCGACCACGTGCGAGAGCTCCTTTATGATCGAAGCCGATTTCGCCGCTGCCTGATTGTCACCGACGGCGTCTTCAGCATGGACGGCAACCTCGCGCCGCTGACGGAGTTACAGCCCATCGCCGCCGAACACGGCGCATGGCTCTACATCGACGACGCCCACGGAGCCGGGGTTCTGGGCGGTTCCGGACGCGGGACACTGGAGTATTTCGGCATGCAGCCCGGCAACACGATCCAGATGGGAACGCTCAGCAAAGCCCTTGGCTCCGAAGGCGGCTACATCGCGGGAAGCCGCATCCTGATCGATTACCTGCGCAATACCGCGCGATCCTTCATCTTCACCACCGCCCCGAGCCCCGCCCCGGTCGCCGCCGCCCGCGCCGCCCTGCGCCTGCTGCGCGCCGAGCCTGAACGCCGCGAGCAGCTCACCCTGAACTCGGGGCACATGCGCGCTCTGCTCTCACAGAGAGGCTTGGCGGTTCCCTATGGCGTCACTCCGATCATTCCCGTGCATATCGGATCGTCCGAGCATGCCCTGGCTGTCTCCGCGCGCCTGGAAGAAGCCGGAGTATGGGCGCCGGCGATCCGCCCGCCGACCGTCCCCGACGGCGCCGCCCGCCTGCGTCTGAGCGTGATGGCGACCCACACCGTCGAAGACTTAGAGTACACCGCCAACGCGATCGCGGAGGCGATGGGGTGAGCCAAATCGCTCCCAGCCTCTTCATCACCGGGACCGACACGGGCGTCGGCAAGACCGTTTGTACGGCGGCGCTCGCGCGCGCGCTGCGTGAGATGGGACATGAGGTCGGCGTCATGAAGCCGATCCAGACGGGAGTGCGACGGACCCAGGAAGGTTGGGAACCGGGCGACGCCGAATATCTCACCCATGTGAGCGGCGTGAACGATCCCATGGATCTGGTCTGCCCCGTGCGCCTGGAGGCGCCCCTGGCCCCGTCCGTGGCGGCGGAGCTGGAAGGGACGACGGTCGATCTCGCGAGGGTTCTGGCAGCCTATCACGAGCTGCGAACACGGCACGCGGGCGTGCTGGTGGAAGGCGCGGGCGGGATCGCCGTTCCAATCCAGGGCGATTATGGAATGGCGGATCTGGCGAGAAAGATGGAACTGCCGGTACTGATCGTCGCACGCCCCGCGCTGGGCACGATCAACCATACCGTTCTGACGGTGCGCTATGCACAATCGGCCGGCTTGACAGTACTGGGCGTAATCGTTGCGGGAATGCCTTTGAACCCAGGTCTGGCGGAGCAAACAAGCCCGGCGGCGATCGAACAATTGACGGGCGTTCCCGTGCTTGGGCGCCTTCCCTACGACGATAAAATTAACACTGACCGCTGCGATCCTGGCGCCTCAGTCGACTGGATGCGCGCCAGCGGGACCGCCCAGCGTGTGCTAGATCAAATGAATATTTTGGCGAACGCGCTTTCAAAATAACGCCTATCCGTAATCGAAGCCAGCCAGTAATCCGAGAGGAGAACTACCGATGCAGCCACCGTCATATAGCAGTCCCACCCCGGTCAAGGGAACTCTGATCCTTGCCCTCGGCATTTTGAGCATTGTTGGGCTTCCCATTCTTGGCCCCGTCGCCTGGATCCTGGGCAGCAAGAGTCTCTCCCTGATCGACAGCGGCTTCGGCGACCCGATGCAGCGACAGAACACGAGGATTGGTCGCATTTGCGGGATGGTCGGCACGGTCATTCTGATTTTGGTGATTTTAGGCTATGCCGCCATGGCAATGTTGAACTTCGGCATTGCTCGTCCAAAAATCAACGCCAAGCCAGGGCAGGCCGCATCAAAGGCCATGCAGAAATCATGGAGTAAAAAGGCGCACTCGAGAACAGGAATTTTAATCGCGGAGGCTCGCGATCTTCAAGAGGCGATCTCAAAAAACGATGCGGCAAAAATCCAATCGATTGTTCACCACGATCGCGCTGTTCTCAGTGTACGAAACCCACAGGGGGAAACCCCGATCTTTCAAACGGTCATCGAGGGTAAACCCGCGATGACCTCACTTCTACTGCGTCTTGGCGCGAACGTTAACGCGAAGAATAGCGCGGGCGCGACGCCAGTGGATAAAGCGAGAGAAGTGGGCAAGGATGATATCCTCGCCGTTCTCGTGGGCCATGGCGGCAGGAGCGGCAAAGGCTGACACGCGATGGTGGCAAGCCAGGGCCAAATATGGTATGGTGAATAGAAGCAAGATTATTGAGTGAAAGGGTGATCGAATGATTGGCAAACGATACGCCGCGATCGGCTGCGCGGCTTTGATAGCCGGCGTGCTGCTCGCCGCGCCGCACCGAGGTTACGCGGACGGAAACTCGCCCGCGGAGCAGCCCGCTCCAGCGGAGCCCGTTTTTTCCTCGGATCCACAGATCGCCAGCGCGCAGCAAGCCGTACTGACATTCGCCAAGGCGACAAATCTTCCGGCCCTAAAGAATGCGCTGTCCGACCGATCGTCCGCGTTGATCGGCGTGATCACGGCCATGCCCATGGCCTATATCGTCGAGGCGGCCCCCGAGCAGCTCCCCGACGCGAAAGCCGTTCCCGCGCTCAAGCGCGACTTTGAAGCCTACCTGCAAAGCTATGGGATCGACGCCAACAAGATCTTCGGCGTCTCGGCGATTCCGGCGAAAGTCCAGGGCCATGGGCATGAATTCCTGCAAGGGCTCGTTCCCTTCGCGAACCGCTTCAACGGCAAGGACCCCAACGACAAGTCGGACGACGACGCGTCCCAGCAGCAGGCGCTGCTGCCCGCCCGGATCGACTTCTTCAAGTTCGACATCATCAATCCCACTCATGTGAAGGTGACGCCTCAAGACCCAAAGGCGCTGCATTTCCCCGGCGTCACGACATTTGAAGCCCTCCAGGAAGACGGCGTCTGGAAAGTCGATCTTGGCGATTCCGACAAGATTCTCGACACTCTGAAAAAAGCCAAGAGAGACGCCGCCAAGTAAAGGAAACGTCATGAACCCCATCCGAGCACGATTCGCCGCCTGCGTCGTTCTCTGCTCCGCAGCGCTTTTTTCGCCGCAGGGGGCCTGGGCGCAGCAGGATCCGCCACCCGCAGCAGCGGCGCCGGCCGAGATCACTCCCGACCAATCGGCGGCCGCGCTCAAAGGGGCTCATGAGGCGCTCCTGGGTTTCGCGGGCTCGAAGTCTCTGCCGGACGCGGTCGGACATCTCACGGACCGCTCCGTGGGCACGATCGGGATCGTCTTTACCATCCCGGTCGCCTTCGGCATCGGCTTTTCCGAGCTGGGCGTGAGCCCGGACAAGCCGTCTCCAGACCCGAACTTGAAAAAGGACTTCGACGCCTTTATCGCCACCTATCTCGGCGAGGCAAAGCCCGATCAGCCGCTGACCGGCCTTCCCGAGACGCTGAAGGGCCATGAGCGCGAGTTTGTGGGCAAGCTCATGGAGTTCTTAACGCGCGTGGACAAGCTCAGCACGTCCGACAGCAAGGATGACGGGTTCAAATTCAGCCAGCCGATCCCCACGGATATGAGCAAATACACCTTCCAGGTCGTCAGCCCTACGGAAGTGAAGATCACGCCGACCAAGGGAAACTCACTGGACCTTCCGGGCGTCGTGTCTATCGCCGCGGTCCAGGAAGCCGGACAGTGGCGCCTCGATCTCGGCGACCCGGCCGTCATTCTGAAATCGATGCAGGAAAGCTCGAAATCTTCTCTTGGATCTTCTTCCGAGACAAAAAAAGACCCGCTCGCCGACAAGATGATCGACGCCGTCAAGGCGCATGACATTCCGAAGATGAAACGACTGCTCCAGCAGAACCCCAAGCTCGTGGATGCTCAAGACTTCATGGGCGAAAGCGCGCTTTACAACACCGTCTTCTGGGAAGATCTCCCCACGGCGAAGTTCCTGATCGCCCACGGCGCCAAGGTGAACGCGCCCAATCACTTCGGCAAGACGCCGCTGGACGAAGCAATCTTCTTCAAGCGCAAGGACATGATCGCGCTGCTCAAAAAGCACGGCGCCAAGGTTGGTCCTAAGAAGAAAGGCGACTCTCAGTAGATCGCCGCACGAGCCGCATCGGCATTCCGCCGCGCGGACGAAGGGTCACGATCGGCTGGGGAATAGGCGCCGCCTCGGAATCAAAGCGCGGCGCCCATTCCCGCCCGAGAGTCGCCATCAGCAGAACCATCTCCCGCCAGGCGAACTCATCGCCGATACACTTACGCGCCCCCGCGCCGAATGGGAAGTACGCAAAGCGCGGCCACGTCTCCGCTTCCAGCCAGCGCTCGGGACGAAACGCATCGGGCTCCGGAAAAAACCGCGCATCCTGGTGCGTCACGCACGGAGCAACAACGACGATCATCCCCGCCTCCATTGTCTCGCCTCCCACCACAACAGTCTCCTGAGCCTCCCGGCTCATCATCCACGCCGGCGGATACAGGCGCATCGTCTCAGCGATCACGGCGCGCGTATATACAAGCGCTGAGAGATTTTCCCCATCCCATCCATCGATCTCTCGATGAAAACGCATCTCGATTTCGGTGTGTCGGGCAAGCAAATACCATGCCCAGGCCAGCGCCACGGAAACGGACTCATGCCCAGCGATCAAAAACGTCATCGCCTGATCGCGCCGCTCGGCGTCTTGAACTTCGGAAGCAAGTCCCGTGTCCTGGAAGAGAAGCCCAAGCAGCGTGTCGTCGACGCCGGCATGATGCTGGAGAAGCCGATCGACAGCGGATTGGAGCGCGCCCCCTGCCCCCCAATCCTGGGGGAG
>JAOQAA010000229.1 GCA_025963815.1 Capsulimonas sp. | reverse complement strand
GCAAAGCGATCGGATACGGCAATCGAGGGCAAATCCCCGACGACCTGCCGGAAATTCCCGCTTCCTATTCCACGCCTTATCAGCTGTTCAGCCCTTCGTTCGGCGCCCCTCATGCCCTGGCATGGATTCAGGAGCCGTCGTCGAAAGCCATGTTCGCTGAGGCCCGTCAGTACGCCAATCAGCCGGGCGGCGAGATTATGCTGGCATGGTCCGACTGGAACGGAACGCAGTTCCAGGTTCAGGGATTTGCGGGACATAATGGCACGATGAACATCGCTTTCTGCGACGGTCATGTGAAGGGCGTGCGCGCCGAGCGGACCGCCGGGGCCAACGGCGCTCCGAACATTTGGGGACGGTTTGATGATTCTCCGACCGATTCGAGCTGCCCGACCGGAACCGCCGCCAGCGACTGGTTCAACTGCGACGGCTATTCCGCCGGCGCGACCCACGCGCTCCAGGTGCTGAGCTCCGCGTCCTAGTAAGAGGCAAGAGGGCTGCGAAAAAATCCCCGTTGGGCCAATATGGCCCAACGGGGATTTTTTGTGATTGAGCGTATAGTCGGCGGTTAATGCGTTTTGCCGATTGGTCTAAAGATCTTACCGCGCCTCGATCTTCGCGCTGAGCGCGCCCTTGCCGGAGTCCACGTCGGGCTGGCCGCCGCCAATGTAGACCTGCCACGTGCCCGGCTGCAATTGCTTGACGCCCTCGGAGTTGAACAAGAGGAACTGATCGTGCTGGATCGTGAACGTAATGGTCTTGCTTTCGCCGGGCTGCAAGTTTATGCGCTGGAAGCCGGTGAGGATCAGGCGAGGCATGGATTGGCCAGGCTCGATCTCACGCGGGATGCCGTCCGGATCGGGGCGCAAATAAAGCTGGACGACTTCGTCGCCGGCGAGTTTGCCGGTGTTCTTGACTTCGGCGCTCACGGTAACGGGGCCGCCAGGCTCCGTTTCCTTGGGAACGCTGAGCTTGGAGTAGGCGAAGCGTGTGTAGCTCAGGCCGTAGCCGAAGGGATAGAGCGGGTGACCTCCGTAGTAGCGATACGTCCGGTGGTTCATCGAGTAATCACGGAATGGGGGCAGTTGGTCGATGCCGGTGTAGAAGGTGACGGGGAGTCGTCCGGCGGGATTGTAGTCGCCGAAGAGGACATCCGCGACGGCGGTTCCGCCTTCTTCGCCGGGATACCAGGCGTCGAGGATGGCGGGCAGTTTGTCATTCGCCCAGTTGACGCTAAGCGCGCTGCCGCCCAGCAGCACGAGGACAACGGGTTTCTTGGTGGCGTAGAGGGCTTCCAATAAATCCTGCTGCACCTTCGGAATGTCGAGGGTGGCGCGGTCGCCGGTTCCGCCCGCGCCTTCTTCGCCCTCGACGGCGCCGGAGATGCCGCCGACGAAGATGACCGCGTCGGCGGCCTTGGCGGCGTCGACGGCGGGAGCGAAGGACGGCGCTGAGTCATCGCGCCAGACCAAATGGACTTCCGCGCCCTGGCCTTCTTGATAGTACTCCACGCGGATCGGCACGGACTGACCGGCTTTGAGCGGAAGCACGTAGTCGCGGGAGGTCACTGCGTGCGATCCCCAATCTTCGGCGACGTTCTTGCCGTCGATGAAGAGGCGATACCCGTCGTCGCCACTGATCGTCAGGGTGTAATTGGCGTCCTTCGGTGATGTCAGCGTTCCGCTCCAGCGGACCGAGAAGTTCTCATGCGCAACGCCGTTGATCGGCGCTTCCGCAAAGTTGAAGTTGACGCTGGCGTCCTGGCGGGTGGCGGCTGGGGCGCCTTCCAGCTTCATATTGGTGAAGTATTCGCCCTGGAAGCCCGGCTTGCCACCGCTGGACACGACATCGCCGGAGATCGGCGCGCCTTCCTTTGCCGTCAGCAGACCGCTTCCGCGGACATAGGTGACTTTGACGTCGGCGCCCGCGCGCTTGCGGATACCTTCGAGGACGCTAACCTCATGTGCGGAGACGCCGTGATAGTTGCCTTCTTGAACGACGGTGTTGTCGGCGTTCGGGCCAATGACAGCGATGCTTTTGATCTTCGAGCTGAGCGGCAGGAAGCTCTTGTCATTCTTCAAGAGGACGATCGATTCGCGCGCTGCCTGTAAGGCGAGCGCGCGGTGCTCCGGGCTTTCGATGACGCTTGCGGGGATATTGGCGTAAGGAACCTCCGACGGCGGATCGAACATTCCCAGCTTAAAGCGAGCCGTGAAGAGGCGCTTCAGCGATTTGTCGATCTCAGCTTCGGTGATGAGCCCCTGCGCCACGGCGGCGGGCAATGAGTTAAACGCGCTGTCGCAGGCCAGATCGTTTCCGGCTTTGACCGCGAGCGCAGACCCGGCTTCCTGCGTGGGGGCGTACTTGTGGCTGTTGGAGATATCCGTGATCGCGCCGCAGTCGGACACAACGTATCCCTGGAACCCCCACTGGTCGCGCAGCAGCGTTTGAAGCAGCAGCTTGCTTGCGGGGGCGGGGACGCCGTAGAGGCTGCTGTATGCGCTCATGACGCTATAAACATGACCGTCCGTGACGGCGGATTTGAACGCGGGCAGATAGGTGTCGTGCAGATCGTAGGGGGAGACAACGGCGTTGAATACATGCCGTTCGGGCTCCGGGCCACTGTGAACCGCGTAGTGCTTGGCCGTCGCGATGACTTTGAAGTACTTCGGATCGTCGCCTTGCAGTCCCTTGATATATGTTGAACCGAACTGCGAGGTCAAATAGGGATCCTCGCCGTATGTCTCCTGGCCGCGCCCCCATCGTGGGTCTCGGAAGAT
>JAOQAA010000224.1 GCA_025963815.1 Capsulimonas sp. | reverse complement strand
GCGATTTCAATCGCCGGGCGATCTGTGGTCGTCCGACTCGATCAATCGCAGAGCTAATAGACGCGGCTGCTCCGAGGGCAGTCATGCGTTACGCGCTTTTCTTGTTCTTGATCTCGTTTAGATGGCGCTCTTCCTCAAGATCCAGCGCTTCCAGGCTCGTGCGCTGCGGCTCGCCCGTCGCCGGAACGAGATCGGTGGTGGCGACCAGGATCGTGTAGCGCAGGGCGAACTTCTTCTCGGCGGCGCTCAGGCGGTTGCGCGCTTCGTCGGAGAGGGCGTCCAGCCACTTCTGGCGCTGGGCTTCCGAGCCTTCCGTGTGACGCGCGCGCAGGGTCGCGGGCAGCGTCGCCGGGTCGATATCCACCGCCGCCGTGCCGTCATCATAGATTTTGGCGGCGATGCCGGTAAGCCCCCGATAATGATTGAAAAACAGCTGCGATTTGACGTCGGCGGCGACCGCCTCGCGGTCCACCACGGTCACTCGGTCTTTTTCCGCGATCAGCTTTGACATAATGCGTATTCCTCTTCGGGTACCATAGTCTCAAATGGGGCGCTCCCCGCGCGGTTTGGCGGCGAACGCTTCTCGGGTAGATTGCTCTCGGAGATTATCGAAACTATGAACACCCTTTCCACTGTTGCAGACGTATTGCTTATTTTAGCATTTTTAGGCTTCGTTGGCGTACTGATCTGGCTCGGCGCAACGGCGGTTCACATAAAAAACTCAGTCGTGGGCAACGGCAAGAAGCTTTATACGCGGCCGGCCGCCTCCGCGAAGAACCTAATGGTCGCCGGAAAAGGGATCGTGCAGCAGGAAGGCGTCCGCGTCAAGCGCATTGGCGCGACGGGAAAAGTCGCCGTGCAAGCCGTCCAGGCAACGGTGGCGGAAGCCAAAGTCGCCGTGGAATCACTACAGGAAGCCGAGATCGGCCCGCTGCTGAAGCATGCGCAGCTGGCCGCGAAGTTCGCCGGCGTCGTCGCGCAGACAATCAAAGCGACGGCGAAGCAGGGATAAATCCATCAGTCGCCCGCGCCGTCACGCCATTGTTTTCGATCTGCGTGGGCGCGGGCTGGCTGACCAGAACATGATGCGTCTTCGGCAGCGTCACGGTAAAGATTGATCCGTGCTCCGGGGCGCTCTGGACGCGGATCGTGCCGCCGTGCGCATTGACCAAGGCGCGAGTGAGATAGAGACCGATCCCCGTCCCCAAGACGGGAAGACTCCCCGCCTTGCCGACGCCGTTCGTCACATCCTGGATGCGATAGAACTTGTCGAAAACGTGCTCGGCCTGCTCGGGCGTCATCCCCATCCCCTCATCGCGCACGCTGATGTCCACGGAAGTCTCTTTGTCGTCCACAATCAGCTCGACCAAGCCGCCATCCGGTGAATATTTGATCGCGTTGCTCAGCAAGTTGATCAGGATCTGCTCGAACTTATCGACATCCCCCTCGATCGGCACGGGCTGCTCCGGCGCGGTGAGAAAGAGCCGATGCTTCTTCGTATGCGTCCGCATGATCTCCAGCACCTTGGAAGATGGGCTGCGGACATCGAAGGTGCGGACATGCATCACGACCGGACGCCCGGCCTCCACACGGCTGTTGTCGAGCAGTTCATTGGTCATGCGCAGCAATCGCTCGCACTCTTCCTTGATGATGCCGTAAATCTCCGCGCGCTCTTCCTGCGAAACCCCCGCCCCTTCCGGCGTGTCCATGATGTCCAGCGTTTCAATGAATCCCTTGACGGCAGTTAAAGGGTTGCGCAGTTCGTGCGAGGCGAAAGAAACGAACTCGGCGCGCAGGGCGTCGGCTTCCTTGAGGCGCTGCGCCATGCGGTTCAACTCGTGAGCCAGATCCTGCATTTCGTCGCGGCTGTGGACACCGCGCAGGCGGTAATTGAGATCGCCCTTGCCGATACGTCGCAGCGCTCCGCCCATCTGGTTGACAGGTTCGATCAAATTACGCGCCAGGAAGAATGAGACGATGGCGCTGCTCGCGACAATCGCCACAAACAGCACGATCAGCGGACGATCGAGGTTCTGATAGGCCATCTGGACGATCGCGGGATCGATTCCGACAAGGTCGCGCAGACTGAGCTGAATGACCGCCGCCACGGACAGGGTGACAAGCATCATCAGCAGAACGCTGAAAATGGAAAAGGCGAGGGTGAACTTATCCGTCAGCCGCACGCGCAGCACGGTTCGGGTCAGCCAGCGCCAGAGCAGCCACATTCCGATGTCCATGGCGGCCATCGAGACCAGCATCATGGGACGGACGCCGTTGATGGGCGCAAAGCTGTGGGGAAGACTGCCGCTGGCGTTCAGCAGCAGCACCGCCTCGCCCAGCAGCAAAAGAGCGAAGGCGAGGCTGACCAGCGGCCGCCGGCGTAGCCGGCGCGGGGTGCTGGCGAGCAGCAGGACATAGCCGCCCATCCGCGTAATCGAAACGATGTCGATCAGGTGGACGCCCTGTCCATTGTCGCTGACGGCGGAGATCAGCGCGGCGACCGTAACGCAGGCGAAACCGGCGGAACGGCACGCGTGCAGCCAGTGGCTCTGGCGCCAAAGAGCGCGGGGCGTCCCATGCGCGGCGTAATACAGCCAGCTGCGGAGCGAAAGATACGCGAGCGCGCTGCTGGTGGCGAACAGATAGAAGCCAAGTAGGAACGCCAGTATGCGCATGGGGACGATCTCTCCGCGAGACGCCGCGGCTTAATGCGCGAGCGGCGCCAGCTTGGGCATCACGACGGGCGGGATAGTGCTTCCCGAACCGGGATTATCGTCCAATCCTACGGATTTTCCATCCACCATAATCCCCACATCGCTCACGGACTGCGCGGCCGGCGAGCGGTCGGCGGCAGGAACGTCAACGTTCACCACCTGCACGCTCACGGCGCCATGGCTGTCCTGGGCGATCTTCTTCACTGCGGCGATGGTCTGGCTCAGGTTCTGGGTCGCGGCCTGGGTCTCCGGCGTATAAGTCCAGCCGACCACGATCTTGTGCTTAGCTGTGGCGGGGTCGCCGATCTGTTCTTCGGCGGGAATGGGGTCGGTTCCCGCAGCGACGGGGGCGCCATTGGCGGCGGGCGGAGGCGTCGGCTTCGGCGGCTCCTTTGCCTGTGACTGCTGCTGCTCATCCTCATCATGATCCGGACGTGCGTTGCTATTCATTCCTTTCGACAAAAACGAAAGCGCGGCGATGAGTACGAGTATGACGACGATTGGTCCTGCGAACTTCATAAATCTCTCCTGTCGCTCTCATGATACGAGAAATCGACGTCACTGTCAAGAAGGAAGCAACTCAGTATCCGGAAGGAAGGAGCGCGCTGTGAACGCCCACGTACGCCGCCATGCGCCCCGTGACGCCGTCGCGGCGATAGGAAAAGAAATCACTCTCGTCGCGGCAGGTGTCCTCGCCGCTCACAAGGATATTTTCCGGGCTCATCCCCGCCGCCACAAGCTGGCCGAACAAGACGCGCCGCAGGTCGAGATGGAACTTCCCTTCCTGATCGAAACTCGGCTCCACGGCGTCCGGCGCGAGCGCCTGAAAAACCCCGGCGACCTCCGGCCCCACGACATAACTCTCTGCCGCGATGGACGGCCCAATGGCGGCGACGCATGTCCCCGGCTGGCATCCCAGATCCCGCTCCATCGTCTGCAAGGTCTTCGCCGCGATATTCGCCGCCGTTCCGCGCCACCCGGCGTGCGCCAGGCCAACGGCGTAAGTCAATCGATCGAAAAAATAAACGGGGACGCAGTCGGCGAACCAGAGCGCCAGAAGCACATCACGCGAAGCTGTCACCAGCGCGTCCGCGCCCGCCACGGGGATTTGACTTCCCGACGTCACGACCGCCACCACGTCCCCATGGACTTGTTCCGCCATCGCCACTTGAGTTTCTTCAAACCCAAGACTGCTCCAGAGCCGCCGTCTGTTTTCCTGGACGTCTTCCCATTTATCTTTCACATGCGCGCCCAGGTTCAGCGCGTCATACGGCGCGGCGCTGACGCCGCCATGACGCGTGGTGAAACCCTGGACGACGCCCGGCGCCCACGCCATCGCGGACGCCTGATAAACAGGGAAACCTCCTGTGACAGATCGGTCCCACGATAACCCATTCAAATATGACAAATCGGCCATTACTCCTTGCGCCTACTCCGCCATTTCGTACAGATCCATATCGCCCGACAGCAGCGCTTCCTTGGTCGCCGCTTCGCACAGATGGTCCAGCTTGGCGATGTATTCACGGACGGTCATGACGACCGTGGCGTGCGACCATGTTAGCGGCGATACGGAGATTGGACCGCCGCTGTAGGGGTGGAGCTGTTCGGCGAGGACTCCCGAGTCCAGCGTGTGTTTGCGGACCCAGTCGAGTATTTCCAGGGCGCGGGACAGGTCGGGGAGGCTCTTGGCCTTGGCGATATACCACTCGGCGAGCCAGAGGGTGCAGATGATCCAGGGGTTGCCAGGGACATTCGCGATATCCTCGCTCACCTGATGGTAGTAGTCGTTTTCGTAGCGCGCCACGCCGCCGATATCCGTCCGACACCAGAGGCGCTGCTCGATCTGCTGCATCGTGGAGACGACCATAGGATCGTCGGCGGCGAACATGCCGAATTGGAAGACGCCGTAAAGACTGCTGTCGATGTTGACGTCGGCGTCGATGACGCCCGTATGGCGGTCCACCGTGATACGCCGCACGAAGCGCTGACGCTCCGCGTCCCAGAGATGTTTGGCGGCGGCGGCCTTGATCTCATCGCGCGCCAGATTGAACTTATCCACGCGCTCAAAATCGCCGAAGGTCTCGGCAAACAGCGCGGCGGCGTTCAGCCCCGCCCACACAGCCGCCACTGTAAAGGTATGGATGCCGTGCCGCTCTTCCCACAGGTCGTAGGAGGCGCCGGGCAAGCCCGTATGCTTGTCCCGGTAAGTCGCCAAGAACTCACCCGCCGTTCGGATCAACGGCGAGTATAGCGGACGGATGAACTCAACATCGCGATAACGCTGATAGTGCTCCCAAAGCGCCCAAATGACCAGGGCGGTCTCGTCTTCCTGAATGGGAAGCTGCGGGTTGCCTTCGCTGTCAGTCCAGGGATGCCACGACGAGCCGAGCGACTTGTCCGGGTTGTACTTGTGCAGCAAATATCCCTCGGGCAGGAGCACGTCCTTGCAGAAGTTGTAGAAATTACGCGTGACATCGGGCTGTCCGGCCAGATCGAGCGCATACGCGACGAGGGCGCCGTCGCGCGGCCACATATAGGAGTAGGTGTCGTTGTTGAAGTCAAGGTAATCGCTGTCGTTCGCCGCAAGAATGGCGCCGCGGTTGTCGATCTGCGTGCGCAGGATCAGCAGCGATTGCTTGTAAAGAGTGACGATGGCATCGGGGAGATCGCCATAGGGGATATCGTCCTTGTTGACCCATCGGTTCCAATAGGTACGGACCCGGTGGATAAAGAACTCGGCGCCGCGCTCTTTCACCAGCGCGTCGATCAGCTTGACGCCCGCGTAATCCTCGGCGGCCGCCAGCCAGTAATACACCGTTGCAGTGCGATCCAATTGAATATGAGCGCCGATGGTGCTGTCGACCGCGCCCTGGGCGATCGGGTTCATCTCCAGCACGCCGTCCTCGGCGTCGCGCCACGTGCCCTCCGCGCCGTGCGCGCGGGAGACGCCGACTGCGTAGTGGTGGACGCCCTGCCGGGGCGGATCGCCGTCCACGCACACATTCGCCAGCATCCAGCACTTGCCTTTGTAATGGATCATCGCCTGGAGATTGGGCGCATAGTACGCCGTGTTCCCCTCGGAGGACGCCCAGAGGTTGAAGTCATGATGCCAGAACAAACGCACGTCACGCGGCATCGGCAGTAGATTTTCGATCTCGACCTTGCGCACATAGAGGTCGCGGTCGAAATCCACGCAGTCGTGGCACTTGAGCTGGATCCCCAGCCCCCAGTGCGTCGCGGTGACCTCAGTCACCAGGGTTTCATTCTCGTACTTCAGTGTCTTTTGCCAGGAGGGCTCGTGTATCCAGGACATCTGCCCGTCCACCCAGACGCCGAATCGGCAGGCCTGGCCGCGCGTGTGGTTCTCCAATCCGACGTAGGGAAAGTAAACGTCTCGCAGTGTGTAACGGGAATCGAACGTTATTAAAAGATTACCGTTGGCAATCGGGATGTCGCGTGGCATTTGCTGTTCAGCGCGGCGTGCATTTGCGCTGCCCTCTCATGGCTCAATTATACCACGTGTCCCTGCCAGGGGTTTCTTGACGACATCGACCACATCTGTCATAATATGGTATGACCAAAGTGCGAAAATTGCGCCCGCGCCACTCCGACCGTCCCATGGCGCTGGCGATCGTTTTGGGTGCCCTGAGCGTGCTGGCCGTGAGCGTGTTTTACGTGCTGGCCGAGCTTCTCATCCCAGGCTCGGCAATCCGTAACTTCGTCGACTTGGTTTCCGGCAACCAAAGTCCCACCCTGACAAGCAGTACTCTCTACATGCGGCTTCTGGACGATATCCATCGGCAGATGATCTTCGAAGAACCGATCGCCTACTTCCTCGGCGGGTTGGTTATCGGCCGCATCATCTCGCGCCGCTATTCCCAGGCGCAAGCGCTGCTGGCCGGCGGGGTTATGGCGCTTATCCTCAACGTCATCGCGCTTGCAAGCCTGTGGGGGAATGTGCTGGTGACCCAGCACGGCCACTTGAAACCCGGGCAGGTCGATACGAAATTGGAGCTGATGCAGACCTTGCTGGCGGTGTTATGGATCGGTGTTTGCGTTCTCGGCGTGGAAGTCGGCCTTCGCTGGCGGCGCTCGGCCGAACGGCGGGCCGAGGCGCAAATGACGCCCGCCGCTTCTCAGCGCTGATCATCGCTTCGCAGCACGGCGGTGAAGGCGCCGTGGACATCAATCCCGGCGCGCCCCCAGCCATCGCACGGCGGACGCTTTTACTATGGGAACACCGGCCTCGTGGCTCACGGTCCCGGTGATTGCCAGCAGGTCTCCGCGCACGGTCGGCGGAACCAGCCCCAGCGAATCCACACGCACCAGCGCCTTGCCTCCTGGATCGGTTACGTAGAAGAAATCGCCCATTCGGTTTGACCCATTGGTGACCACGGCGTTGACCAGCGTCACGCTCTCCCCGTCAGCGACTTTGCCGATCCCCGCGACTGGCCGACGCGGCAGCCCCGGCGTTATCCTCAAAGTCTCGCCCGCATGCACTTTCACCGTTCCCAAATCGGCTTTGACGCCGCCGTCTTCCCACGACGCCTGATAGGCCCCCGGCGTCACGCCGATCATCGCAAAGAACCCGTTGCCGTCGGCGCGCGCCTGCCGGCGTCCGCCATGCGCGCGCCGGAGTGTGACGACCGCCCCATCGCGCGGCGCGAGACCGTTCGGCGCCAGCAGTACGCCCTGCACAATCCCCATTGCGGGGTGAGACTTCCAGGGCATTGATGGGATCGGAACGTCTTTTTTGTAAATCCCCGACTCTGCGAGCGCCCCATAAAACGCTTCGTTGTACTGATGGATCCCATCAGGCGCGGCCGCGTCGGCATCGGTGCTGGCGTAGGAATAAAGCAGCGTCCCCGCCAAATGCGCGCTGCTCGGCGACGGCGCGCGCGTCTCGTTGATCTGCCACAGCGATTCCGGAATGGAGTTCATATAGATCGCCGTTCCCATCGCCGCCCGACGTCCGTACTGGTGGTCCTTTAGAAACGCGCTCCACTGATACCAATGGTCCCGGTGACGCCCGCTGTTCATATAAGTCATGGAGCAGTCGAGATCCAGAATGCCTTCACGCATCCAGTCCCGCCACGGCGCGAAGACGCCCGTGTACGAGGCGCTCTTCGCTTCATATTCGGCGTCGTTCGCTGGCCCCTTGCCCCAGCAGATCGTCGCGGCGCTCACGATCACCGAGGGACGCACAGCGGTCGCGCTCGCATAGACACGCCGAACCAGCGCCGTCACCTGATCGCGCCGCCACTGCTTCCAACGCTCGTCATCCCAGGCCGGGTCGCCCATTGTCCCATAGCGCGCATTATAACGCGCAATAGACACGGGGTTATATCCCCAATGCCCCACTGTTTTATCCGTGCCGCCGTATCGAATAAAGTCCATATGGACGCCGTCAACATCGTAATGCCGCACGATATCCGTATAAACGCGAACGGTCCAGTCCGCCGCTGCGGGATTGCCGGGATCGATCTTCGTCACTTCCGAATCGAACGTTTCTTTCGTATCGGACAGCGAGATCCAGTCGGGATGCAGCTTGGGAAGCGCACGCGGCCCTTTGTTTCCACCAACCGCACAGGCGTTCACCCACGCATGCACTTGAATTCGCGGCAGCCCTGATTGATGCGCGTGACGGACCAGATAATCCAGCGCATCGAAGTGCGAGGCGTCGTCGTCCGCCCACGGCTCATACGACGATCGATAATAAGCATCCGCCCGCTTACGCATCTGCACAAACACCGCGTTCATATGCAGCTGCCGTACCCGCGCCAGCAACGCATCGCACTGCGCCGGCGTCTTGAACCCCTCGTTGAACCCATCCACCCAGAACGCCCGCAGTTCCGGCCTTTGCGCCCCATAGTCCTTACGCGGCGGCGGAGGATCGACCGGCTTTGGAGGAACGACAGGCTTCGGCGCAGGCTGGGGAGCAGCAGGGGCAACCGGAGCGGCGTCCGCAACACGAACGGGCGCTTTCGGAGGAGCGGCGATAGGCGTCACCACCGGCTGAGCGGCGCAGCCGGCGACGCCGAGCGTACTGGCGACAAGGGAAAAAAGACGAACGATTGGCACGGAATGCTCCTTGGCGGGGCGAGGGAATTAGGAACATTATAGCAACGTCCCAGGTTACCGGTCAACCGTGCAGGCATTGGGAGAGAAATACGACAGGGATACGAACATCTGTACTGTCTGAAGAGGTATATTGAATGGCAAGAGGCCAGCCGCTAGAACGACTGGCCTCCTAGTTCCTAGGAAAGGAGGTGACCCCTTTGCCTAGAACGAAACAACGGCGATTTTACGTCGCCATCAAGTGGATTACTGCGATTATATCACTAATCGCTGCGATCTGGCATCTCGTTAAGTAACGGGCTGCCCCCGGGGTGGTGTTAGCGCACCGCTCCGGGACTTACGAGAATGCTTAGAATCTATATACCATATTCCGCGTGATTTCAGCCTTCTTCCATTCCATCTGGAAATAATTGTGATCGACAGACGCGTCAGGTAAACTGACCGCAACTTCCGCGCTCTCGCGTCCGTAATAATGGGAAACCATGTCTCTCACTTGCTTTGACGAAATACTCTGGCCCAACGGCTCCGCGCCGCCGCTCGCCGCAAACGACGCCCACATTTGGGGCGTGGCGCTCGATGACACAAGTCTGCGTCTCGATGAACTCGTCATGACTTTGAGCGGCGCCGAACGCACGCGCGCGGATCGGTTCAAGTTCGCGCGCGATCGTGATGCGTTTATCGCGGCGCACGGCGCGCTGCGGTCGATTTTGTGTGGGTATCTTGGCTTGGAGGCGCAGGAGATTGTTTTTACGGAAGGCGCACACGGCAAGCCCGAACTCAGCGGAGGGATGGCGGGTTCGCTGCGTTTCAATCTCAGCCACACCCACGGCGCGGCATTGATCGGCGTGACGCGAGAAGCGCGCATCGGCGTGGATATTGAACGGGTGCGAGAGAACACGCCGATCTTAGATTTGGCTCGACGCTTCTTTCACCCGGACGAGGCGTACGCGCTAGAGCAAACGCCGCCGGAGCGACAAGTCAGCGCATTCTTTACAACTTGGACGCGCAAGGAAGCCTTAGTGAAGGCGCACGGCGACGGCCTCGGCCATTTGCTCCAAGCGTTCGCGGTCTCCGTGGATAACGCAGCGGAAGTGCTGGTAAAACCCGCAGGCGAAGAAAAAATCGACTGGCGTGTTTACGAATTGCCCGTGGGAATGGAGTACCGGGCTTCGGTCGCTTGCGACCGGGCCATGACGCTGCGGCGACAGCTTTGGCGTTAGGGTGAGTGCAAGAAAAGACCATGAGGAGCCGGCGGTTAAAAACCGCCGGCCGCCTTGCCGGGCGCCAAAGTCCTCGTTTATTCCAGATCGTACATCGCTTCGAGCATGTAGGCGTCGGCGGGGTTGTAGTCGCGGGTGACGGCGGGTTGGCGCAGGTTAATCTTCAGGCCGGCCAGCAGGCGCATCGCGACGGCGCTGGGGCGCTGCGGCAGCCAGATGAGCAGACTGCCGACATCGGGTGTTTGCGACAGGACGATCTGGATCGGGCTTTCGTCGCCGCGTACAAAGTCGCCCAGCGCCTCACGCAGCTTCCCCGGGTCCGAGAGGCCGGCGGAGGATGGCAGATCGGCGCCGAACAAAACGACATAACGCTGTTCCCCGTCCTCGTCAATTTCCTGCAATTCCCGCGCGAGCGCCAACGTGTTCTTACCGGTCGCCGCCGTCAGCGGACGGTCGCGCGGCAGATCATACTGCTCGTAATCTTCCGTGGCGTCGCCCGAGCGCGTGCTTTCCCAGAACCACGCCAGCTCCGGCGCTTCCAACGCTTCGTCGAGCTCGTCGCCCCGCGCCAGGTCCACGCCGCCCGCAATGTCGTAACACAGCACGCCCGACGCGCGCAGATGCGCCGTCACGCCGCCAGTCCGCGCCGCGTCCTGGGCGCGCTGAAAAATCGAATCGAATTGGTCCTGTAAACTCATCGTCATTTCCTCACGACTATGATACCCGAGCCATAGGCTCTCAATCGATGCTCCCATCGCTAGATGCCCTCGCGCCGTAGCGCAGGCCGTCGACGAGCAGGGCGACCATGCGATGCGCGGGGGCGGGGCAGCCGCCGTCGACTTGCATGCAGAGGTTCGCGACTGCTGTCAGCAGTTCGTATGCATCCACATCAGCGCGCGCTTCGCCTGCGACGGCTGCGGCGTCTAGCAATGTTCGGAGCGCCGGCACGAGGCGCTTTTGGAAGTAGGCGGGTAAGCTGTCGAACGCCGGATTTCCCGAGTGCAGGGCCGACGCAAGACCGCGTTTGGTCGCGATGAAGTCCGCATAGCGCTGCATCCAGAGCGCCAGCGCTTCGCTTGGCCCATGCTCTGCGGCCAGGACCGGCGCGGCGTCCGCGCATGCGTCGACTTCGTGACGGAAGACGGCCGCGACAAGGTCCGCGCGCTGCGGAAAATGTCGATACAAGGTGCCGACGCCAACCCCCGCCTTGACGGCGATCTCCCGCACCGGAGCATCCACCCCCGAAGTCGCGAATACCGCGAGAGCCGCATCCAGCAGCGCGTGTGTGTTTCGCTGCGCGTCGGCGCGCACCGCGCGGCATCGAGGCACTAAGGCGTCACCCTGGTCATCCGATTTGTCGTCCACAATACTCCCCTTGACAAAACGGAACATTGTTCCGCATAATTACAAATACGGAACAATGTTCCATATTAACCCTATTATAGCAGATCACGGCGGCGCAGACGATATGCCGACGGATAGAAAGAGAAGAATATGAGTAGCAAAATTTGGTTTATCACAGGAGCGTCTCGCGGGTTTGGGCGCGTTTGGGCCGAAGCCGCGCTGGAGCGCGGCGACAAGGTCGCCGCGACCGCCCGCACATTGGCGAACGTGGCCGATCTGAAGGAGCGCTTCGGTGACGATGTCCTGCCGCTGGCGCTGGACGTGACCGACCCGGAGCAAGTCCGGCAGGCCGTAACGCAGGCGCACGCACACTTCGGTCGGCTGGATGTGGTCCTCAACAACGCGGGGTACTCCCTGGTCGCCACGATCGAGGAGGCGAGCGAGGACGATGTCCGCGCTGAGTTTGATACGAACTACTTCGGTACACTCCGAGTGATCCAGGCCGCATTGCCGCTGCTGCGGGCGCAGGGCAGTGGGCATATTGTCGGCGTCTCAAGCACCGTCGGCCATATGGCGTTCCCGCTGGTCGGCTTTTACTGCTCCTCCAAATGGGCGTTTGAAGCACTTCACGAAAGCCTGGCGCAGGAGGTCAAAGCGTTTGGCGTTACAGTGACACTCATCGAGCCCGGCGCGTATGCGACCGAGTTCGGAAGCCCCTCGTCGCTGAAGATGGCGCCGGGCATGGAGATCTACAGCGAACTACGACAGCAGGTGTTCGGGCGTCTGTCGAGCATGGAGCGGGGCGATCCGCAGGCGACCGCCGAAGCCATGCTTAAAGTCGTGGACGCGGAGAATCCACCGCTGCGATTGATCCTTGGCAGCACGGGTCTGCCTATGGTACGCGCCGCCTACGCAGACCGCCTCGCTACCTGGGAGGAATGGGCGGACGTATCGAACGCCGCGCAAGGCGAGACGAAGGTCGCCTAAATCCCTACAGCGCGGACGCAGCCATACCCAGGCACACATCAAGAAAAGGAAATTGTCTATGAGTGAATACATCCACATAACAGAAGAAACAGCCTTCAGCAAGCCTACTCCAGTTATTTCCGTCAGCCCAATTGTGCTGTCCGCTCCGGGCCGTGGCGTGGATCTCCAGGTGCGAGTTTCCGCGCCAGTCACTGGGAGCCAGCTGCCGATCATTGTCTTCGCGCACGGCTTCGGCTCTTCCCTGGACGGCTATGCCCCGCTCGTGAATT
>JAOQAA010000213.1 GCA_025963815.1 Capsulimonas sp. | reverse complement strand
CCCAACGTACGTTGGCCAAAAGGCGGGACATGCCTTGATCACTCCGGCTTCAGCGGATGCGATCCAGTTGGATGGTTTCGCTCAGATTGACACGGGAGGAAAGCTGGAATCGGTTCAGCCGTACAGCGAACCCGGCACCACCGTGAAAGTCAGCGTGACCGAAGCCCGTCTGACCAAGAACAAGATCTTTGGCGACCTGCCGATGATCGACGAGACGGGGGCGTCCGTGGGCTCCAACTATCTGCCCTCGGCCTTCCGGGATCTGTTCTGGGGAACTGGCGTCGGCGGCCCTTCGGGATCTGGGAAAGTGAATCTGCTTTGGACGTCGACCCGCTCGACTCCGGCATCGATCTTCTCCACGGCCCTTCCCAGTCTGGGATCGACCTTCCCTTTGAATGGATTTACGACGAGTTCTGCTGCGAGCTGGTTTGCAGCGCCTGTGAACCCAACGGCGGTCGCCGGTCTAAACGCCGGCGCCTCGGTGGCGCAGGAACAACATGTTTATGACGCTAACGGCGATCGGTTTATCAGCTCGGGCGCTGCGTATGGTTTCTACGGTAACCTCGTTGGCAGCGCCACGGACCTGATCTGCTCGAAAGTTGATATGGCTAGCGGCGTTCCGATGCTGACTGGAACGGCGTCCGACATTACACAGAACGACCATATCACTCCTAAATATGGAGTTCATGGGCTGAAAGTGTCCAGCAACCTATCGGGATCTGGAGTAACATTCCCGTCCGCGAACGGTGGAGCGAATTCAATTAGTGAAGACCTCTGGGCGTTCTGGTACACCGGCGCGCGCGGCGGTTCGAATATCCAGTATTCGGCGACTACGACAACCAATAGCGGCGATGTGACGGGGACCTGGCGCAATCCGGCCACGCTGCCTATCCCCGCTGGGCTCTCGGCGGTATCCGACCCGAGCGCCGTTCTGATCCCTGGTCCTACGCCGCAGATCCAAGTGACCTATACGGGCGTCAGTCCAGATGGCAACTCGGATATTTACTACAGCTACTATCAGCCTTTTCATCCGTACAAGGCCGATCCTAGTAACGCGACTGCGGTGAATGGCGCCGTTCCAGATGACACGAAGGTAGGCCTGCTGCTCATGGCCATGCCGTCGATCAACGAGTACCTCCAGCCGGACGCCACTAACCTTTGGTGGCAGGCGCGCGATGTGGCTTGGCTGCGGATGACGACGCTGCCAATCAACATCAATAACACGACGCTGGGCGCACCGACGCCGCCGACTTATGACCGCGCGAGCGGACTGCTAACGTTTACCGGCGTCACCGGCGGCCCGAACCAGTCGCAGACGGTCTACATCGATCTGGCGCGCGGACGCGTTCGCTTCCGCCCATCCCTGCCCAAGAACGCCGTGGTCTACGCGACGTTCCAGCCGCGGGCGAAGCGTATTACGACAGACGCGTTGGCGGATTCGGCGGCGACGACAATACTGGACGAGGCGTACAAGTACAACGAAAACGGCCTGATTGGATCACGTGTCTCTACCGGCCGGATGTGGTATATCTACCGGAAGTCGGGTGGCGCGGGCGCCGGCGTTAAGCCGTCTCTCTTCTACAAAAACCAGCGTTTGACAGTGGACCTGCACGACGCGAACAACAGGACGATCAGCATCAAGCTCAATGATGTCGGTCAGCCCATTGTCACTGTCAGCATGGGCTCGCTGGGAACGATTTACGACACGAGCACTCCGACAGCCAATGTCGATATTGACTGGAAGCGCGGACGTCTGTACTTCCCACTGAATATCGGCGGGACCCGCACTGAAGGCCAGCAGGTGACCGTCAATTTCACATACGACGACAAATCTGCTAGCGGCGCGGCTGGTCCTGCTATCGTCTCCAATGTCCAATGGATGGACGAAGCACGTGGTACAGACATCAGCTCACCCAGCGCGGAATCGAAATCCGGAGGCGCGGACTTCTCGGAACGAGCGATTCCGATGAAGACGATCGTCAATGAGAGCGGCGTCACCGCCTTCCTTGATCCGTCCGCATACGCGGATGTCCTGGGAGGATCGTACCAGTACGACGTTCTCAGTGCGGGCTACATCAAGAAGTCGACCGACCTGCCGCATAACATCTGGCTGTTCTGGTCGAGCAACCGAAATGGGGCGGGAGACTTGTATTCCGAAGTCCTCAATCCGAGGTTCTCATCGGATACGCCTTAGGCGAGACATGCAAAAAGGCCGGGACGCAATCGCGTCCCGGCCCTTCTTTTTTAGCAATGAGATCGTGTTGTGGATTGTGTTATTTGCGGCCGCTGGCGGGAAGCAGTTTCTTGAGCTGGTTCATCTCGTCGCGCAGTTCGGCGGCGCGCTCAAACTCCAATGCGCGCGCGGCTTGTTTCATTTCCTTCTCCATGTCCGCGAGTGTCGTCATCAGCTGATCCAGAGGCATCGTCTCCGGGTTCTTGCTGCGGGAGACGTTGTAGTAGCTCTTTTGCTCGGCGACCTTGCGCGACTCAATGACCTCACGAATCGCTTTGTCTACGGTATAGGGCGTGATGCCATGTTCGATATTGTACGCCGTCTGGATGGCGCGGCGGCGGTCGGTTTCTCCGATCGCGCGCTCCATCGAGCCCGTGATCCTATCGGCATACATAATGACCTGGCCGCCCAGATTACGCGCGGCGCGCCCAATAGTCTGAATGAGTGACGTTTCCGAGCGCAGAAAGCCTTCTTTGTCGGCGTCTAAGATCGCGACCAGCGAGACTTCGGGTAAGTCCAGACCTTCACGCAGCAGGTTAATGCCGACGAGGACGTCGAACACGCCCAGGCGCAGGTCGCGCAGGATCTCCGTACGCTGCATCGTCTGAATGTCGCTATGCAGGTAAGTGACCTTGACATTCAGATCCAGAAGATACTCGGTCAAGTCCTCGGACATCTTCTTGGTGAGCGTCGTCACGAGCACGCGCTGCTCGCGCTCCACGCGCGTTCGGATCTCGTTGAGCAGGTCATCCACTTGTCCCTTGGTGGGGCGAATGATGATCTCCGGATCGACCAGTCCCGTCGGGCGAATGATCTGCTGGACAATCTTGCTGGAGTTCTCACGCTCATACACTGAAGGTGTTGCGGAGACGAATACGCATTGATTGACGCGCTCCTGGAACTCTTCAAATCGCAATGGCCGGTTGTCGCCGGCGCTGGGTAATCGAAATCCGTACTCAATCAGCGTATCTTTGCGGGCTTTGTCGCCGTTGTACATCGCGCGCAGCTGCGGGAGCGTCTGGTGCGACTCGTCGATCACAATCATAAAATCTTTAGGAAAATAGTCCAGCAGGGTATTGGGGGCGGTGCCGGGCGCTCGGCCGTCGAACCAGCGCGAGTAGTTTTCAATGCCGCTACAGAACCCCACTTCCCGGATCATCTCCAGATCGAAGCGTGTGCGCATCTCAATGCGCTGCGCTTCCAATAATTTTCCCTGCTGCTTGAACAGAGCAATTCGGTCGTGCATCTCGTTTTCGATGCCGACAATCGCCGCCTCCAAGCGGTCCGGACTGGTGACGAAGTGCGAGGCGGGAAAAACCGTAATCTCGTTCTTGGTCTGTAAAACCTCGCCGGTCAGTGGATCGACCACGACGATCTTCTCGACTTCATCGCCGAAAAACTCGACGCGAATGACGACTTCCTCGTCGGCGGGCTGAAGCTCCAGGACGTCGCCGCGTACTCGGAATGTGGAGCGTGTGAGGACGATGTCGTTGCGCGTGAACTGCATGTCCACCAGACGCCGTAGAATGTCGTCTCGGTCGTATTCCTTGCCCTTTTCAAACGACAGGATGATCTTGGCGTACTCTTCCGGCGCGCCGAGGCCGTAAATGCAAGAAACGGAGGCGACGATAATTACGTCACGCCGCTCCAGAACGGCCTGCGTAGCTGAGTGACGCAGACGGTCGATCTCGTCGTTGACGCTGGAATCTTTTTCGATAAACGTGTCGGTGGATGCGATATAGGCTTCCGGCTGATAGTAATCGTAATAAGAAACGAAATACTCGACGGCGTTTTCGCCGAAGAAGTCTCGGAACTCCGAACACAGCTGCGCGGCGAGCGTCTTGTTGTGCGCGATCACGAGGGTGGGGCGCTGCACCTTTTCGATCAGATTCGCGATTGTGAAGGTTTTGCCCGTACCGGTTGCGCCAAGAAGCGTTTGATAACGCTCTCCCGCCTCAATCCCCTCCGCAAGCTGACGGATTGCTTCCGGCTGATCGCCCGACGGCGTGTACTTCGAGATGACTTTGAACTGTCCCATGCCGAAACCTCCCGCGCTGACCGTATCTCAAAATTATACCCGGTTCGGCGTGGATCGAACATATGACCGATTATGAGCGATCGGTCGAAATCGATAACGTCATCAGCTCGGCTCAATGGTCAAATCGTTTTGGACGGTTTTTCCGGAGGGAAGAGTGTCGGCGGCAATGCGTCCGGCGAGCGCCTTTTGCTTGGCGTTCTGAACTTTGCCGCGCAGTTTGACGCCATCCGAGCCGGCGTCCACGCGGATGGTTTTGGGGAGGTTGGCGTTTGCCTGGATGGCGGCGGTGACTCGTGCGCCCAGGCTCAGTTTGTCTAATTGCGGCTTGGCGGTCTTTAGCGCCTTGTCCGCTTCGTGCTGAACGATGGCGGCATTATTCTTCGTGTCGTGTTCAACGCCGTTGATGGTGCTTTGGGAACAGCCGGCGCCGAGTAATCCGGCGCCGATCAGAAGTGAGTATGAGAAGCAGCGATGCAGTGAGATCATGAGTATGACGCCTCCTTGGCTATCATTCCCAAATCTCGCATGGGATAACCTTGCGGGAAGCGCGTTAAGCGGCGCACTCCAGCTCGCATTCCACTACTGTGGGAGCCAGTGAGACACGATTACGACCGCTATGCTTGGCGTCATAGAGCGCCGAGTCGGCGGCGACGATCAGCTGTGCGGGTGTCTCCATTGTCACGGTCAGCATGGCGGCGCCGAAGCTGGCCGTGACCTGGCGATGAGGCCATTCGGCGCTTTCGACTGCGGCCCGGCAGCGCTCGGCGATGACGGCCGCGCCGTGTACATCCGTGCTGGGCAGGATAAGAACGAACTCTTCGCCCCCATAGCGCGCGACCAGATCTTCGTTGCGCACGCAGCTCTGAAGGATCCGC
>JAOQAA010000200.1 GCA_025963815.1 Capsulimonas sp. | reverse complement strand
CCCTCACCCTCGGTCCCTCTCCCGCCCCGGCTAAAGCCTGGGGAGAGGGATGTCCAGGGTTTGAAAGCCGAACATTGCTTCGCGCCACAAAATCTCAATTTCATAGGCGTGGGTGAAACACGTTTTGACTGCGACTATTGGACACCCCTCTCCCAGGCTTTAGCCGCCCGGGAGAGGGGCCGGGGGTGAGGGCTCAGAAATCAACCCGCCCATTCTGCCCGCCCTGATACTGCTCGCCGGTGGCGAACGCCTTGACCATTCCCACGGCGTAAGCCACAAAACTGGACGGGCCTTCCCAGAACTCAGCCGACTTCGCGTTGACCTTGAGCAGCGCAATATCCGGCTCGTCCACGCCGTTCGGGAACCACGCCTTCAGCTCCGGCTCCCATAATTCCTTGATCTTCTCTTTGTCGCGCACCAGCTCCGCCGTTCCCGCCACTGAAACATATCGGTGGTCCTTAGGCTGCGTGAAGCTGACGTTGACCTGATGATGCGAGAGCGCCTCATCCACCTTCAGGGTCGACGCATTGGTGAAAAACCAGAGATCTCCGTCGAACTCCACATTCTTGTTCGCGGACATTGGCCGGCTGTGCAGCGAACCGTCGGCGGCGATCGTTGTCAGCATCCCAAAATCGATGTCCTTGATGAACTCCCGAATCTTCGCAACTTTTTCTTCTTGTGTCAGTGTATCGCTCATGATCTCGTTTCCCTTCCGTGATGGTCTCTTTTACCCAAAGCGACGAAAGCTTAAGACAGAGAGGTGTGGTATACTGAATGCATTAAAGTGTAAAGGAAACACTATGTCAAGAAATGCTTCTGGATGTCTTTATGGTCTGGCCTTTGGCGACGCGCTCGGCGCGGATACTGAGTTCATGAAAGTTGAGGAGATTCTGGCGAAATATCCTCCGAACGGACCGACCAGTCTTACAGGGCGCCCCATTCGCGTCACGGACGACACCCAGATGACAATCGCCATGGGCGAAGCCTTGCACCGCGCTGGGACAGACTTGTCTCCAGCAACTCTGGAAAAAGAACTGCGCAAGACGTTCTTGCGATGGTTTCGCAGTCCGGACAACGACCGTGCGCCGGGCATGACATGCCTGCGTGCGTGCGACGGTCTGGAGAAGGGCTGGGATTGGCGTAAAGCAACGATCGAATCCTCCAAGGGCTGCGGCGCCAATATGCGCGTCGCGCCGGTCGGATTGCTGAATACGGACCCAACGACGCGCGCGGCGATTGCGCAGTTTCAGGCAGCATTAACACATGGACACGCCACGGGGCTGGCGGCGGCCGATCTGACTGCGGCGGCCGTCGCGGATTTGCTGGGTGGAGGAGATCTGAATGGTCTGACGCGGCGGCTCCGCGAATACGCGCACAGCCAGCGGGAAGTCTATCACGAGGAATGGCTGGGGGACTTGTGGCTGCAGCCAATGATGAAATCGCCAGCCGCATTTATCGCACAAGGCTGGGAAGAGTGTCTATGGCGAATGGATGATCTGGACGCCGCATTGAAGAATCCCAATCGGGAAGTCGATCCCTGCACGCTGACCGGCGCAGGCTGGGTCGCGGAAGAAGCGTTCGCGACCGGGCTGCTCTGCTTCCTGTTGTTCCCGGACAATCCCATCGCCGCCATTCAGCGCGCCGCTGTCTCCAGCGGCGATTCGGATTCGATTGCATGCCTGACCGGAGCCTTCGCCGGAGCCCATTGGGGGCTCACGGCGTGGCCGGAAGAGTGGATCGCGAATATCGAATACCGAGATCAATTGGAGACGCTGGGCGCTTATTGGGATTAGGCGCAATGCTATCGTCTACTGCTCCATGATCTCGACGTTGGCGCGGGGGACGGTGACGACGCTGCCGTCAGCGAGCTTAGCTTCGAGGACGCGGACGACGGTTCCAGACTCGAGCTTGGTGAGCTGCGGCGGCAGGGCACTGACCGTGGCGAGGGCCCCGAAGTAGGGTTCGCGGATCAGGCGGATCGGAGTGCCGATGCTGAGGTTGCCGGCTTCCTGCTCTTCATTGGCTTTGGCTTTTACGGCGTCGACAGCGAGCGG
Source organism: Capsulimonas sp. (assembly GCA_025963815.1). Classification (GTDB taxonomy): domain Bacteria; phylum Armatimonadota; class Armatimonadia; order Armatimonadales; family Capsulimonadaceae; genus Capsulimonas. Next base: position 7,613 of record JAOQAA010000200.1, on the reverse strand, counting down.
GACGATAATCTCGGGGCGGATGACGCCGGCGCGGATCTGGGTGGCGCCGTTGATGCTGCCTTCCTTGCCTTCCAGCGACGACAGCAATTCGTAGGTGCGGCGCGCCATAGCGATTGTGCCGAAGCCCTCAGTGATCACGAGCGTGATATTGATATTCTCATGCCCGGTGATCGCGACGCCAATATCGTAGCCTAGAAACTCGATCAGATCCTTATCGATGATGCCGCCGACGATGATCCCCTTGACGCCGACATCCGATGCCTTGCGCAGAGCCGCGCCGGAGATATTCGCTCCGCCGATGATGATCTTGCCCGCGAGGTCCGGCGTGATGTCAGCTTCGGTCAGATTGCTTTCCGGTGTGGCCGACACCACCTTGACCTGGCCGACGCGCTCGCCGCCGACGCCGAAGATGCCCTGAATCAAGGCCCCCGCAGTCTCGACGATCACCCCTTCCCCAGCAATGACTTCAGAGACCTTGCCGGAGATATAAGCCGTGAGATCGACGGGAGAGGAGGGCTGACGGATACCGACGTTGCCGGAAACCGAGGAGATCGTCTCGACCTTCCCGGCGAGCGGCGACTTGACCTCAGTTTTGAAGATCCCAAAAAACGACTTCGTGGCGGCGAGGATCTGCCCTTTTTCGACGGCGTCGCCTTCCTTGACGACCAGCGTTCCCGGAAGCTCGTCCGCATCGATGCCCAGCTGCGCCGCGACTTTGACGCTCTGCATCAGGCCAGGCAGGGCCGCGCGGGCGACGACCGTATCTGGGGCGACATCGGAGCCGGCTTCAACCAGCACATCCCCCTTCAGCGGCAGACGCCGCGTGCGGCGAACGATCGTGTAAGGGCTGACCTTCAATCCAGGGGTATACGCGTTTCCCAATAGAACTCCTCTTGCTTGTGACGCCGTCAGGCGGTTTGTTAGTGCTTCTTACACCGGCTAATGTAAAGATAAACCAGAATACCCGTGATGGATTCGACCCGAAAGCAGGTTCCCAGCAGTTCCTTCATCTCACGCATGGTGAAACGGAAGAATGGGATCCCCCCCTCATGCGCGCCTTCTTTCTGACCGAAGAGCCGCGTGAAAAGCGAATGCTTGTAAGCCGACAGCACGAGTGTGGCGTTTGGTTTCAAAACCCGGGATAGCTCGGAGACGGCGCCGCGTCGCGCCTCCTCCCCCGGAACATGCTCCAGAACCTGGCAGGACACGGCGCGCGTAAACGCGCCGCTTGCGAACGGCAGATGGCAAAGATCCGCCTGAACGAGATGAACATTAGTAACGCCGGCGTCGATCAGCTTTTTACGGTTGACACGCAGCGATTCAAACGAAAAATCGATTGCCACCATCTCTTTGACGCCGCGTCCCAGAATCTGCGACATGCGTCCCGTACCGCATCCGCCTTCGAGCAGGCGGTCGTCTGGACGGGGCGAGAGAAGTTTGAGCGTCAGCGGGATTTCGATCTTACCGAAGAGGTTCAAAAAGGTCATTCGGTCGTAATCAACGACCTGGGCGTCGCGCGCGGCGATCTCGGACCGCTGCGCCTCCAAGAGCTCCGTCGGCAGCAGGCGCGGGATTCCATCCTCGATGGGATAGACCCGGCCCGCAGCGTCCGTCAGCGTCCCTTCCAGGACCTCGTCGCCATCCTGCTTACTGACCGTAAGCGTCAGCGCGCCACCGCCTTCGGGAGCCATCAGAAACGACAAAAGTGAGCGATGCATGAAAAGCCTCTACCGCTCGGGGGTGGGTATGGGAACGGCGACATTTTGCGCGGGCGCTTCCGATGCGAGTACGATCGTCAGACGGAGCCGGTAATCTTCGCCGAGGACCTGCAACATATTCGCCGGCTGCCCATCGACTGTCGGAGCCGGGGCCTGCCGCTGCGCGGCAAGATCGTCGATCTGCTGAACTGCGCCCAGGGTCGTGACGATGCGAGCTGCGGGGCTCCAGATCTGCGCGGGCGCGAACACTTCGGGCGCCGGCGTGCGGCCTTCGGCGGACTCCTGCGCGATCGGGGCCGGGGGAAGCTGCATACTGTACTGGTAAGAAACGCCGATGGCGCCGTTTGCCTCGGGGCGCAGACGAATCTGGTAAGCGCGATCCTGGCCGTCGACTGTAAATGTCAGCTTCTGGAGGGTGTCAGGCGTGACGGAATCGAGAGATTGGCGGGCGACGGATTCCTCCCGCCCGTTTTGAACGCGCAGCAGCTCCGCCTGGATTTGCCAGCGCGGAGGAGGAACGTCGGCGGACCGGACAACCTGACGGAAATGCGCGCAGCCTTCAGGCGTACCGCGAATAATGAGCGTTTTGTCAGCGTCTAGCGGAACGATATCCGTCATACCGGCCGGGAAATTCGGATCCGTTCCCTGCTTGCCATTGCCGCGCGTATGGCCGTAGCGAACGGTATGGTCAAGGCCAAGGGACGTAAACAGCTGCGAAGGTCGAACGTTCTTGAGATGGATCTTCTCCCAGCGAAACGCGGGAGCCTTTGCGTGCGCCGGAGCGACAGCGGCCAGAGAGGCGAGCATCACGATGATCGGCAGGGCCTTGGCGCGTCGCCCGCCGTGTCCATGGGTGAGTTTGGACATAGCTTCTCCTTGTATGATTGCGGGGTAATGGCTACACTTTAACATAAACGAGGTCGTTTTGCAAGGCGGCTTGGTTCGGCGCACGGCTTGATTGATTACCTCTGCTTACATAGAATAAGAGCGACAGCTGAAACTAACCCTTCAAGTAGACAGAGTGTCAGCCGGCCGCCGATTTACTCCTCAGTCCGCCGAATGTCCTTGATCAGCAATTGCACGCTGCGGCGACCGTTCCATTCGTTGACTTGCGGCGAGTAAAGCAGGTCGAGCGCTTCGCCAGGACCGACTTCGTCCGACCAGCCGCCATGCCCCCACCCCACACAGTCCATCGGGTCCATCTCATCGGTGCGCACGCGCATCTTCAAGTGGCTGAGGTCCTTGCCGATCCGGCGGCTTTCGCAGACGCGCACGGCGGTGGAGGCGAATCGCGGCTCGGGGTTCTTATCGCCGAACGGGGCGAACTGCTCCCATTCATCCAGCAGAGACAGGGTGATCTTCCCAGGATCGATCACGCCATCGTGCGAGACGCGCGGAATGAAGTCGTCAGCCGTCAGCACGGAGGCCGCATGGGCGTTGATCATTTCGACAAACGCATCAAACTGTGACATCTTGAGCGACAGGCCCGCCGCCATTTCGTGACCGCCGCAGGACTCCAGCAGGCCCCGGCAGATTTGAATGCCCTTGAACATATCGAAGCCGGGAATGGAGCGCGCGGAGCCTTTGCCATTGGTCTCGGTCTCGTCGATCCCAATGACGATGGCGGGCCGCTGGAACATCTCAACCAGCTTCCCGGCGACGATCCCGACGACGCCAGCGTTCCAGCCGGGCGACGCCACCACCAGCACATGCGTCAGGTCCATGTCGCGGTCCGCAACCTGCGCAATCGCCTCGGCCAGAATACGCTTTTGGGCGATCTGGCGCTCGGCATTAAAATTATTCAATGTTTCGACGAGGCGCAGCGCTTCTTCCGGATCGCCCGTCAGCATCAAGTCCAAAGCGATCGCGGCGTCGTCGAGCCGACCGACGGCGTTGATACGCGGTCCAATTCCAAAGCCGACGGCCTCAGCCGAGAGCGGCTTACTCGTGTCGATTCGAGCGCCTTCCAGCAGCGCGCGCAGGCCGACCTTGCGTGTCCGCGCCAGAGCCTTCAGGCCAAACGATGCGAACACTCGGTTCTCGCCTTGCAGCGGCATCACGTCCGCGACGGTGCCGCAGGCGACCAGATCGAGAAACTTCTGAATGTACGCCGTTTCGTGCTCCGGGCGCACCAAGCGCACCACGGCCTGCATTGTCTTGAAGGCGACGCCGACACCGGCCAGATACGGAAACGGATAGGTCGAATCGTGCCGATGCGGGTTCACTACCGCGTAGGCGGGCGGCAGCGTTTCGCCGGGCTCGTGGTGATCGGTGACGATCACCGTCATCCCCAGGCTATTCGCATAGGCGACGGCTTCGCGGGCCTGGATGCCGCAGTCCGAGGTAATGACGAGGGTGGCGCCCTGTTCCTTTGCATGGTCGATGGCGCGGTTCTTGAGGTCGTAGCCATCGAGCTTGCGGTGCGGAACCCGGTAAACGATCTTGCCGCCCAGCGCCGTCAGCGTACGCACGTACAGCGCGGTGCTGGTGACGCCGTCCACATCGTAGTCGCCGTGGATGAAGATCGTTTCTTCATTGGCGATTGCTTCGGCGATCCGGTGCGCCGCTTTGTCCATGTCGGGAAGGCCAAAAGGATCGTGCAGCTGTGAAAGGTCGGGGCGGAGAAAGGCGTCGGCCTTTGCGGGATCACTCAGACCGCGATTGACCAGCAAACGGGCTGTCAGGGGGTGGACACATAGTTCGCGCACCAATTCGGCTTCCGCGCGCGCATCCGTATCCGTTTGGGTCCAGATTTTTCTCAGGGTTTCAGGCATTCGGTCCAATCACGCTCCGCTCATCCAGACAGCGTTTGCTGCTGTTCATTCACGAAGCCGTTCGCGGCCGCTCACGGAGTGGGCGGATTAAAAAGAAGGGGCGAGGTTGCCCTCGCCCCTGGTCGTCTTAGAAACGCCGTATTGGACGCTTTTTCTTCGGTCGGAGCCGCCCGGCTTCATCCTCATCCTCGGCGGCGATAGACACATTGGGCGCGCTCGGCGTCGGTCTTGATGGGCCGCTCGGAGCCGGAGCGCCAGCGCCGGCAAGTGCGGCAACCGGGGCATTGGTAATCCCGCTGCCCCTTTTCGCCAGCCAATTTTCCCAATCCACGAGAATGCTCGCGGCGTTGAAGATGGACGAATAGGTTCCGCTCAAGATACCGATAAACAGCGCCACGTTCAGCAGCAGCGTCGTTTCGCCGCCGAACACAATCAGCGCGCCCAGCGTCATCAGAACCGTCAGCGATGTGCGCACCGAGCGGTGGAACGTCTGCAGAATCGATACGTTGACCAGATTCTCGAACGGTTCGCCGCGCTGACGCTTGCGCAGGTTCTCGCGAACGCGGTCGAAGATAACAACCGTGTCGTGGACTGAGAAACCAATGACCGTCAGCAGCGCCGTAACGAAGAGGCTGTCAATCTTCCAATTCAGGAAGTGGCCCAGGATCGCGAACACGCCGATCAGCAAAACGACATCGTGCAGCAGCGCCGCGATCGCCGAGACGCCCATGCGCAGACCGGCCGCGAAGCCGCCCGTCGCGAAGGCAAAGGCGAGGTAAAGCACGATCAGCAGGGACGCGAACGCCACCGCCTGGATCGCCTTACTGGTCAGTTCGTTGGAGATCAGCGGCTGGACGCGGTCGAAGTAAAGCCGCGTCGTCTGCCGGATCGTATTGAGCGCGTTCGTGATCTTCACTTCCACAAGGTCGCGGTTCGTGACCGGATCGATGTTCTTGCTCGCGTCTGCGTTATTGGTGACCTCTTCCGTGGTGATGATCGCCTGGCGTCCGCCTTCGGCCATCTGCACGAGCGGCTCCTGCAAACCGGCCGCTTCCAGAGCGTGAGTGACTTCCTGCTGTGTCGCCGGCTTGTCGAACGCGACTTGCATCTGCGATCCGCTCTTGAACTCAATGCTCTTCTTCAGACCCGACGGGTGAACCGCCAGCCAGAAGAACAGCCCCGGGATAATGATCGCGGCGCTGATCGCGTAGAACAGCTTGCGTCGGCCGACAATATTATATCCAGGCTTTGTGCTCACCACGGCGTTTTGATCCACGCCGAACAGCTTCGTGTTCTTGCCGAACCCGGCCTCCACCAGCGCATAAAGCAAGGTGCGGGTGACGGTAATCGCCGAGAAGAGCGAGACGATGACGCCGATCATCAGCGTCAGCGCAAAGCCGCGAACGCTGGGAGTTCCCATCGAGAAAAGCACGACGGATGTAATGATCGTACAGATATTGGAGTCACGGATTGCGGGGAAGGCGCGCTGGAAGCCGGCGTCAATCGCGCTGCGGAGGCCGCGCCCATTGCGCAGTTCTTCCTTCATTCGCTCGAAGATCAGGATGTTGGCGTCAACCGCCATACCGACGGAGAGAATAAATCCGGCGATACCCGCCAGAGTCAGCGTGACAGGCGGCACGCCCAGCCACTGCAAACCGCCCCGGAAAATCGCCAGGGTGAACAGCGAGTAGATCAGCAGCGCGACACACGCGACGAGGCCGGGCAGGCGATACCAGAACAGCATACAAAGGACAACCAGAGCGAGGCCGATCAAGCCGGCGTGAATGTCCTTTTCGACTGCGCCGTGACCCAAGCTCGCTTCGAGCGACGTCGTCTGCACTTGCTCCAGAGGAACGGGCAGAGCGCCTGCGTTCAGCATATCTGCCAACGACTTGGCTTCCTTCAGGGTTTCAAAACCACCGCTGATTTGGCCATGGCCATCCAGGATCGGGCTTTCGATGTTGGGCGCGGAAAGCACGCCGTCATCCAGCACGATCCCCATGGTCTCGTCGATGTTCTTTCGCGTAAAATCCGCGAAGGCTCGCGTACCGTTGGGACTGAACTCCTGCGAAACCGTCGGCTGAACTCCCGAATTGCCGCCAAGAGAGGCGACGGATTTCGGCAGAATGTCGGCGCCCTGAAGGATCGGGGGGCCACAGCTGGCGAGAAAATCCTTCCAGGCTGTCATTTCCTGGTTCAGCGCCACGACCCGCTTCTGCTGGTCCGCCGTCAGGTAAAGCTGCACATTCTGGGAGGTGAGCGGCGGCGTTACCGTCGTCAGCGTCGCGCCTGAACGAGCGGCGGCCCCTTCGCTCAAAATCTTGCTATAATCCTCACGGATTTGCAAGCCATCGCGAAACGGTCCCTGCTGCGGATGTCGAGCATCGAAGAACGAGTAGTTTTCATGTCCGGTGATGGGATCGGTACTGGACGTCATTCTTACAGGGCGGTTCGCATCGCGCTTGCAGACCACTTCCTTGAAGTGGTAGAACTGCATAGACGCGGTTGTTCCGAGCTGCTTGAGAACCGCATCCTTATCCTTAACGTCCGGAATTTCCACGATGAACTGATCAGAGCCCTTCGGCTGAACGGTCGCTTCACCAACTCCGGCATTATTGATGCGCCGCTCCAGGATGTGCTGGACCGTCGCCTGGTCGTATTGTCCTTTGGGCGCTTTCGAAACGTCGGCGCGCAGGATCGTGCGGATCCCGCCCCGGATATCCAGACCGTACTTGACCGGGAAGGCCGCGACGCGCGCATGCTGCTTCGCGTCGTACTTCGTTCCCACCATGACCCAAATGGACGCCGCGATCAATAACACGATGACCAGCGGCAACCAGACCTTCTGCAGTTTCAAACTCTTCCTCCGCGAAGAAAACTCTTCCGAAATTCCTCGTAAAATGAACGCTCCATTATATCTTAAGGGGTAGCCGATGTCAAGGCGCGCTCCGGCTCCGCGGCCGCCCCAGCCATATCACCGAGGACGCTTTCCAGGATTTCCGCACTCCGCTCCGCCCCCGGCTCCGCCCGCATGCTCTTCCCCAGCGCCTCCACTCGCTCCGCGATATCCTTGGAATCGAGAAGCCGCTGAAGACGCCGGCGCAGCAGCTGCGGCGACAGG
>JAOQAA010000190.1 GCA_025963815.1 Capsulimonas sp. | reverse complement strand
GCAGGTGCAGGAGGTAATAGATCGCCGTGCCGTTCGCCCACGCCTTGCCCTGCATTTTACCAGTGAACGTACAGGCATAGACCAGAGACAGCTGGAGCTGCATGAGCCGCTGCGCCCAGGGCGTAATCCTGGGAGCAATCTTCCCCTCACGGCCTTTCAGCACTCGCCATAGGCGGTCCAGCGAGCACGAAGCGTCCGACGGCGCCAGCATCAGGTAGATCGTCATCACCAGCATGACACAGTCACCGCCAGTCGTATTGACGATCGGGTTGCGGTTGTGGATGGCGTTCAGGCCGAGCGCGACGAGGAAGATCGAGGGACGCGTCCACAGCCCCACCGTCATGCAGATCGACGCCAGGATAAAGATCACGAAAAACGCCGTCAGCCACTCGTCCCCCGCATTGCGAAGCAAATGGATGACCCGCGGACCCGACGTATAGTTCGCCTGATAGATCGCTGCTTCATTGCTTGTAAGCACGCCGTGCTCCGAGAACCAGACGCCACGCTCGGGGAACAGAATGCAGGCGTTCACCAGCACGAGCAAACCCATCACGATCCGAAATAGACCCAGTGGACCACTGGGGGTGGGGCGAAACCAGAACTGGCGCCAATCACGAAATATGTGGTTCACCGGAGATCCTCCGGCCGAATGGGGATCGTATAAAACTTGTAAGTCTCCATCGGCGGCAGTGGCGTATCCGGAGGAGATTTCTCCAGGTCGGGAAGCGTGCGAAAATGGCGAATGAGCTCCACCACCACAGGCGGCGATCCGGGGCGGTCGTTGTTGACGCGCGCGGCGTAAAGCGCCATCGAATGCCACAGGTAGCTGTAGCCCTCTTGATGCGCCACCTCGACATACTTACGATAACGCTCGCTGCGATACCGCTCTTCGTAGGGAAGCTCCTCCATACGGGGATAGGTCCAGGACCGCTCGGTCCCATCCGCGTAGTGCACGCGCGCTTCCACATTGATATTGCGCTTGTACGGCTCCGGCGCGAACATCAGCCAGCCCTGGTTGAAACCCGTCAGCGTCATGTATGGACGAACTATCACCATGCACTGCCGTGACAGCTCGGAACTCCCTGACATCGCCCACACCACCAGCGCGAACAAATGCCACAGCACGAACACCGTGATGACAATTCGCCCGAACCCCGCCCAATGCGCCCGTTCCTGACGCCGAAGGCGTATCTTTTCCCGCTCTGAGAGATCTTGTGTTTTCATCGCCATCTCTATAATTCGGCCACGCCTCACCCGATTCCTGCACCGGTCAATGAGAGAACTCATTCGAGAATTAAATACTTTATATTTCAAAGTACTTTATTATTTAAGTAAATTTATGGTAATATGCTCAAGTGAGACACGGAGCATGCCTGTCTCGGAGGAGATCACGATCATGGCGCAATGGATTTTGGGAGCGGCGCTGCTTCTGGGGCTTGTGGGAGACGCCTTGTTTCAGGGCGCGGGGGGCGCCGGACTGAACTGGCTGTTCTTCGCGGCGGCCGCTGCTAGCGCGGCGGCGCTGCTGGCCCGGCGGGGTGCGGTGAAGACAGATCCTGGCGGACGATTGCTGATGGGGCTGGCGCTGGCGTTTTCCGCCCTGATGGCGCTGCGGGACTCGGAGGCGCTGCACGCGCTATGCCTGCTGGTGATCGTTGTAGCGACGGCGGGCGCGGTCTCGTCTCAAGAGGGATGGGGCGCTTTCAAAACAGGGTTTCTGGAGTATGCGAAGAGCGTCGCGAAGCTGGCCGTCGCCGGCTTTATCGGCCCCACCCGCTTTCCCAGAGAGGCGATCATACCCGCCGAGGGCGCCGAAAAGCGGTGGAACGCCGCGCCGGGCGTGGGGCGCGGACTACTGATCGTCTCGCCCCTATTTTTCATCTTCTTATTTCTGCTGATGGCTGCCGATCCGGCCTACCAATATTCGGTGCGGCATTTGTTCGACTGGGATATCTCGACACTCGCCCTGCGCCTGCTGATCGTCGCGGTCATCGCCTGGTGCGCGGCCGGCATTCTGCACCGGGCCCTGCAAAACGCCGCCGCCCCTGTGGCATCCCCTGTCCATGCGCCGCTGCAGGCGCTGGGCCTCCCCGAAGTCGTGACCATCCTCGCGGCGATCGACCTGCTGTTTTTGAGCTTCGTCGCCGTCCAGGCGCGCTACGCGTTCGGCGGCCCCGCACTGGTCAAGGCAACCACGGGACTGACTTTCGCTGAGTACGCACGCGGCGGCTTCTTCGAACTGCTGGCGGTCGCGGCGATTGTCCTTCCCGTCCTGCTCTTCCTGCACTGGTCGATGGACCGCGCGACGCCGCGCGGCGAAAGCCCCTTCCGATGGCTCGCCGCCGTCCAGGTCGCGCTTCTCTTTGTGATGCTCGCCAGCGCCTTCCGGCGCATGGACCTTTACGAAGCTGCTTACGGCCTGACGGAGCTGAGACTGTATGTGATGGCGGCGATCGTTTGGCTCGCCATCGTCTTCGCCTGGTTTGGCCTGACCGTGCTGCGCGGCCGACGCGAGCTTTTCGCGGGGGGGGCTGTCGCGTCGGCCGCCATCGGCATCGCGATCCTTGAAGGACTGAACCCGGACGCGCTGATCGCCCGCGCTAACCTTGCTCACGCCCAGAAGGCCCACCGGTTCGACGGCTGCTATGCATCCTCCCTCGGCGCGGACGCCGTTCCCCCACTCGTCGCCGCCCTCCCCGCCCTGCCGCCCGCCGACGCCGCCATTGTCGCCTCCCAGCTGCTCAAACACTGGACCCCGCCCACGCACATCGATTGGCGCAGTTGGACACTGGGACGCGCGCAGGCATGGAATGCGGTTGAGAGCAACAAGCCCCAGATGACGGCGCTTGCGATGGCCGCCCCGGCAGATGCGTGTTCCGCGAGAGATTATGAGGATTGATCTCAATGCCGTGCAAGTTAGCCGCCTGGTTTTGGAGAAGAGGCCCCTCCTCCACCCCACAGGATTAGGATGGCCCCTCCGCCCCAATTCTGGGGGA
>JAOQAA010000181.1 GCA_025963815.1 Capsulimonas sp. | reverse complement strand
GAGTGTTTCCGACCCACTTGTGGCGCCCACCGAGGTCGCTCTTACCCATTCACGCGATCCTTCATCCGTCCCAAGCCAATCCGAAACTGCTGAGAAATCGGCGTCGGAAGAAACTGCCCGCGCTAAGGCCAACGCCTCTCTCTTTGCCCATGACTTTCAGAAGACTTCGGTGCTGCGTCCCCAGGCCAAGCTGACGGTGAGCCAGCCGGGCGATCCCCAGGAGGTGGAGGCGGACCGGGTCGCGGACGATGTGATGGGCGCCGAGGCCGCGCCCTCCTCGGAGGCGTCTGATGGGAAGGAGCAAGAGGGGAAACCGGCGGGCGGATCGCTCGACCGCATGGTCATGCGCGCTCCTGGCGACGCGCCGCCTCCTGCGGGGTCTGCGCCGCCGGCCGATCCCGCCGCCCCGCCGGCCGATCCCAATACTCCCATCCCTATGGGACCGGGCGGCGGCGGATCCACGACGATCACTGTCAAGCCGGCCACGCGCACACTTTCCGCCCCGAACCTGTCTCAGCTCTGGGACGTGATGACCAACAACGGCTCTCGCGAGTCCGCCAGCGTCCTGCCGAAACTCATTCCCGATCCTCAGTACGAGTACGATGGGAACAACAAGGTCACGAAGGCGACTATCGTCGTTATTGAGACAAAGGAAATGCCGCAGTGGTCGGAGCTGTCCAGCCAATGCGCGCCGATCCAGGCGGAGTGGAATCGGTTCTACGGGGTGCTGGACGCGCACGAGAACAAGCACCTCGCGATCGACAAATCCCATTTCACAAACCTGCATGCCCGGCTGATCGGCAAGGAGCAATCGGCTGATTGGAAAATTGTGGACGTTGAAGTGACTGCGGCGGACACGGAGAATCAGACGTACGATACGACATCGGACCATGGAATTAAAGAAGGCGCCAATATTAAATCCTGGGTCCAGTGCGCGCCGGAAAAAGTCAAAAGCACGGGGCTGGATGCTCCCGCCGGATACGATCCCTCCGCCGGAGCCTCCGATCTTCCACCGGATATGCAGGCAAAGCTGACCGTCAGCATGCCCGGCGATCCCATGGAAACGGAGGCCGATCAGATTGCGGATCGTGTGATGCGGGCGGAGGAGCCGGTCGTCCAGCGTCAGTGCGCTGCTCCCGGCGTGTGTGATTGTCCGAACTGCCGCGCGGCGCGTGCGGCGGAAGTTGTCGCCAGGGCGGGGCAGGGGCCAGAGGTTTCCGAGGACGCCGGGCCGCTAGTGCAGAACGTTGTCTCCTCCGGTGGGCAGACGTTAAGCCCGGCGACACGGGACTTTATGGAGCCGCGCTTCGGCCACGATTTCAGTCAGGTGCGCATTCACGCCGACGCTCAGGCGTCCCGCTCCGCCGAGGCCGTGTCCGCTCGCGCCTACACGGTCGGTCCGAATATCGCCTTTCGCAGCGGCGAGTACCAGCCGGGAACGAGCGAGGGCGATCGCCTGCTGGCGCATGAACTGACGCACACGATCCAGCAGGGCGCCGTTGCTCGGCAGGTCATGCGCGACCCGACTAACACTCCGGCGCCTGCTCCCGCCGCAGCTCCGTCCGCTCCGCCCGCGCCTGGCAGCGCGGTGTCGCCGCCGCCTACCGGCGTTCCGGCAGGCATGAAGGCCGTTTCGTACAAAGGGAAGACGCTTTATGCCGACGCGCCCGCCGCCAAGACGATGATCGAGAAGGTGATTGCCGCCGACGGTTATAAAGCGGCGATCGACTTTTTGGATGACCTCGCCACCCTCAATAGCCGCTCATACGATTTTAACGCCGCCTTTAAGCCGGATCAGGCCGCCGACGCTACGCTGTGCGTCACCACGACGGCCGGGGTGAAACCGGAAATCGTCAAGGAGCATGACGATCTGTTCAAAGCGTTTGAAGAGCAGGCGAAGAAAAAGGCGGGCATAATCCTCGCCGAGAGCGAGAAGCGGATCAACGCCGAGCGCGAGCGTTACGGGCTTCCGGCCGCGCCGAGCATCAAGGGCAAGGGCACCGGAGACGATACCGCGCCAACGCCGCATACGATGGCGGACAACGACGAAACCAAGAACATGGCGGCCGCCGCCGGTGAACTGGTCCCGCCGCGCAAAAAGCTGGAGGACCTGTTCAAGCAGTACGACGCCTGTTTACAATCCAACGCCAACAACAACTCCGTACCTGGAATGTCCACCAAGAGTGTGATTCCCGGCAAGGAGGCGGAGGCGCAGGAGTTGGACAATCAGATCAAGGAGGCTCGCCGCCAGGTCAGCATCGTGCGCGGCCAGAAGGAGGGGCTATACCCCATCCTGGCGGCTTACGGCGCGGAGGGCGAATCCAATACGTCCTCACTGGAGAACATCTCCCGAGGAGCAGCTTCGCAGGGCTGGAAAATCTGGAGGAACAACGCGGCCGACGAGCTGGCCCCGATGATCGTCGAAAAACTGCACAACATCGAGACGGTGCGGGAGGCTCTCGCCAGCGGCAAGCTCAATATCTGGAACAACGCCACGCTTGTGACCGGCGCCAAGGCGGATCTCGGCTACGGTCCCAGCTCGTGGCAGTCCAAAGTCGTCGATGAGAAGGTCAAGGATGTCCATGACGACGAAATGTTGGTGAACCTGCTGGTCGGCGCGCTCGCGCTGGGGCTGGGCCTGGTGGCGATCTTCGCGACCGCCGGCACCGCCACGGCTGTGGTGGCGACGGCCGGCAGCGCCGTCGTCAGCACGGCGCAGGCCGCCAACAGTTTGAGCAACTACGCGCTGGCTCAGGCCGAAGCGGGGACGGACTTCGAGAAGGCGCGCGCCATCTCTCAGGAAGACCCGTCGCTGATCTGGCTGGCTTTAGATATTGTCGCGGCTATTCTGGACGTCAAAGCCGCCGCGTCTTCCTTCAAGGCGCTGGCGCCGGCGATCCGCGAGGCCATCGCCGCCGGCAAGACCCCCGAGTGGATGCAAAAACTGGGCGCGATGCTGGAGAAGCACGGCGCTGGTCTGAAGGAGAAGATCCTCGCTCACCTCGGCGGCGCTGTCGACGCCGGCAAGCCCGCCATCGCCGAGATGGAGAAGGTCGCCCGCGCCCAGTACAAGGCGCTCGCCGACGCCGGCCGTCTCAAGGAGATCGGGGAGGTCAGCGAAGAAGTCTTCGTCAAGCAGATGACCTCCGGCGCGCGCACCCAGATTATTATCTCCGGTGAGGAGGGTGTCCGCCGCACGGGGCTGCTCACGGCGCTGATGGAGCCAGGCAATGAAAAGATCGCCGCCATCCTCAAGGGCGACGCCAAGGCGATCGACGGCCTCATCATGGAGCACGGAAATTGGAAGCAGCTTCTGGGCATGCTGGATCAAGGTACGCCGGAGATGCGCCAAGCGGCTGCGAAACTCTTCGAACGCCGCACGAGCATTCTGGGCGAGCTCGAAACGAAGTTCAATGCCAAGCCCGTCAGCGGCGCCAGCAGTGAAAAGGTAAGCGACATCGACCTTTCCACCTACGGCGAGAACGCCGGCGCGGATATGATCGCCGCCGAAAAGCACATGGCCGGCCGGTACGGCCCGGGCTGGAGCGAGGCGCTCCGCATGAACTTCTACACCCAAGCCAGCCGCCTGACCCTCTACGAGAAGATCTTGCCCGGAATGTCGAAAGCCGATCAAGCAGCAGTGCTCGGCCGGGTGACGGGTGAGGCCGAAAAGCTCAATATCGCCAAGATGCTCGCCCACGCCGAAGGCGACCCAGCGCGCATCGCTGAAGTGGAGGCGTATGCTTCGAAGATTGGCGTGGACGTTAAAGATCCAAAGATCCAAGAACTCGTTCCCAAACTCGCGGGTGGTGAGAACGTTGTCGAGCGTAACAAGCTGCTTCTTGAGATCGACGAGTTGATGAAGAAGTACAACGCCGCCGCGCCTGGTTCGCCCGAACAGATCGACCTGGCGAAGACCATCACCTCCAAGCAAATGGAGGCCAATGCGTTCACGTCGGAAGCATATATCGGACCCGGGGCCGGCCGCATGACCGTTCCGGCGGCGGGCGCCGCCACTGGGATTAAGGTGATTGGACAGGAAGCCTACCAGGCAGCCCTTTCCAATCTGGAAATGATCCAGCATATCATGCACCAGTGCGCCGGCGATGTGGTAACGGCGTCGCGTGAATACGAAATTTATAAGTATATCAACCGTTTCGCCGAGGCGGCGGAAAACGCGGGCGCCAAGACGCAGGGATTGGATTACTGGAAGAACTTCTCCGGCTTCGCCTCCAAAACCGAGCGTCAGGCGACCAGCGATGCGGTTCATCTCGGCCCGCGCCCGAACGCCACTGTCCCCAAGGGCGGCCAGCCGTTCCTGCCGGACAGCGCCCCCACCATCGGGCCGGTCACGGACCAGTTCCTGCAAAACCAGTACTCCGCCTGGAACGACTTTTCCCAGCAGGCGCTCGGCGATCTCAAGAAGATCTCTACCGAAAACCCCGGCGCCTGGGCGCCCTTCAACAGCCCCCTGCCCGCCGCCGGCGCGCCCCCGCCCGCGCCGAAATAGACGCGTTTTCCATCTTTCGCTATCTTAATGCAAGCTCGGTCGGTAACAAACCACGCCAATGTCTGGTAGAATCAAGCCATTCTCGTTGACAAGGTTATTGTATGGCTCTGCTTCTTAGCTGCGAATCTCTCTCCAAATCCTACGGCGCTCGGCCGCTGTTCGACGGAGTCTCCATGGGCGTCTCCGACGGCGAGCGCCTTGGTCTCATCGGTCCGAACGGCGCGGGGAAATCCACGCTGCTCAAAATCTTCGCCGGCGCGGAAAAGCCGGATTCGGGAACGGTCTCCACGCGCAAGGGCGCGCGGTTTGCGTATCTCCCCCAGGAGGACATCTTCCCGACGGGCGCCACCACCGGCGAAGTGCTGATGGAGGCGCTGGCCGGCCAGCATCTGGAGGATTACGAGAAGGAGACCGAGGTCAACATCATTCTGGGCCAGGTCGGGTTCGACGACGACACCCAGGTGGTGGACACGCTTTCGGGCGGCTGGCGCAAGCGTCTCGCGCTGGCGCGGGCGCTCATTCTCAAGTGCGACATGGTGTTTCTGGATGAACCGACGAACCACTTGGACATGGAGGGCATTCTCTGGCTGGAGGCCCTGCTCAAGAATCCTGGCTTCGGGTTTATTCTGATCACCCACGACCGCGTCTTCCTGGAAAACGTCACGTCACGCATGGTGGAACTGAACCGCGTCTACCCACAGGGGTATCTCAGCATCGAAGGCAACTACAGCGAGTTCTTGGCGCGCAAGGAAGAATTGCTGGAGGCGCAGGCGCATCAAGAGCATACCCTGGCCCAGAAAGTAAAGAAGGAAGTTGACTGGCTGCGGCGCGGCCCGCAGGCGCGGACGACCAAGGCGCAGTATCGCATTGACGCCGCCGGGAAGCTGATCGAGAGCCTTTCCGACGTCAAGCAGCGCAACACGCAGACCACGGCGCAGATCGACTTTACTGGCAGCGGACGCAAGACGCGCGAACTGATCGTCGCCCATGAGATCGGCAAGAGTCTCGGCGGCAAGCAGCTCTTTGACGACGTCAGCGTTGTGCTGTCTCCTGGACTCAAGCTGGGCCTGCTGGGGCCGAACGGCAGCGGCAAGACCTCCTTCCTGCGCATCCTCACCGGCGATCTTGATCCGGACACGGGGACGATCAAGCGCGCGGATCAGCTCAACATCGTCAAGTTCGACCAGAACCGGCGCGATCAATTGGACCTGAAGCTGTCGCTGCGGCAGGCGCTCGCCGGCGACCGCGACACCGTCACGTTTAATGGCCAGCCAGTCCACGTCTCAGGCTGGGCAAAACGCTTCTTGTTCCGCACCGAGCAATTGGATGTCCCACTCAGCCGTCTTTCGGGCGGCGAGCAGGCCCGCGTCCTGATCGCCCAGCTCATGCTCCAGCCTGCCGACCTGCTGATCCTGGACGAACCGACCAACGATCTGGATATCGCCTCCCTCGAAGTGCTCGAAGACAGCCTGCAAGACTTCCCCGGCGCTCTGATCCTCGTCACCCACGACCGCTACTTGCTGGACCGTGTCTGCCCGGACCTCCTCGCTCTCGACGGCCGTGGCGGCGCCCGTTTCTACGCTGGCTACTACCAGTGGGAGCAGGCCCAGCGCCCCGCGCCAAAGCCGCCCAAACCGGCGCCCGCAGCGCCGCAAGCCAAACGGCCCAGCTCAAGCGACCGAAATGCTCAGCGCCTCGCGCGCAATGAGCAGCGGGAGTTGGAGAAGATCGAGGAGACGATCCTCGCCGCCGAAGCCGAGCTGGAAAACTTCCAGTCGCACCTCTCCGATGCGGATATCGTTGCGGATTATAAAAAACTACAAGAAGCCGTCGCCGCTATTGAAGACGCCCAGACGAAAGTCGCGGCGCTGTACAAGCGTTGGGAAGAACTGGAAGCGCGCAAATAAGAGCCTGGGATTTATTTCCCCGCGTTGGCTCCCTGGATATGAAATCCGTACAGGCGTCG
>JAOQAA010000179.1 GCA_025963815.1 Capsulimonas sp. | reverse complement strand
ATTAGGAATGGATTTTGCAGGCGGCTTTCGTCCGAGAATCTTTTTCCCACCCTTCCCAGCTTCATGGGAGGGGTGGCGCGAAGCGCCGGGGTGGGTCATATACGGGCGCCCCGAAAGACCACGCCGCGCCCTTAAACAAGAACTAACCATGAAACCAAATCACATTGCAATACTCGCCCTCGCGGGCCTCATCTCGACCAGCATTTCGACCAAACACGCCGCCGCGCAGGCCACGATGACGAATGTCGACGACCCACACGCACACGAAACCAAGTCGCAGCGTGATGCGCGCATGAAATGGTGGCGCGAGGCGCGCTTCGGTATGTTTGTCCACTGGGGCTTATATGCTGTCCCAGGCGGCATTTGGAACGGCAAGCCGGTCGGCGGCCGCGCGATCAATACGCAGGGGTACGGCGAGTGGATCATGCACAACGGCGAGATCCCCGTGGCGGATTATGCGACGCTGGCGCCGCAGTTCAACCCGACGCAATTTAATGCCGACGCCTGGGCGCAGGCCGCGAAGGATGCTGGCATGAAGTATCTGATCTTCACCGCCAAACATCACGACGGCTTCGCGATGTTTAAGACGAAGGTGGATGACTTCAATATCGTTGACGGGGCGCCGTTTCATCGAGATCCCGTCGCCGAACTGGCGGCGGCGTGCCGCAAAAAGGGGATCAAGTTCGGGATTTACTATTCACAGTCCCAGGACTGGCATCATCCCGGCGGCGGCGCGGTGGACGGCCGTTGGGACAAGGCGCAGGACGGCGACTACGACGCGTATCTGCGCAATGTCTCCGTACCGCAGGTTCGGGAACTGCTGACCAAATACGGGCCGATCTCGTGCTTCTGGTTCGACACCGATATTGATATGACCCCGGAGCGCGCCGCGCCGTTTGTCGAAGCGCTGAAACTCCAGCCGAATATCATCTACAACAACCGATTGGGCGGCGGCTTCTCGGGAGACACCGAGACGCCCGAGCAGCGCGTCCCCGCGACCGGGTTCAAAGACCGCGACTGGGAATCGTGCATGACAATCAACACGACCTGGGGCTACCGATCGGACGACTTCGACTTCAAGTCCACGGAAGACCTCACGCGCAACTTGATCGACATCGCCTCCAAGGGCGGCAACTATCTGCTCAATGTCGGCCCCGATGCCCAGGGGGTCATTCCAGAACCGGAAGTGTCGCGCCTCAAGCAGATGGGCGCGTGGCTGAAGGTCAATGGACAAAGCATTTACGGCGCACAGGCCAGTCCGTTCAAGCGTCTCCCATTTGAAGGCCGCGCCACCGTCAAGGGCAATACACTCTATCTCCATGTCTTCTCCTGGCCGGAGAACGGCCTGACGCTGCCGGGCCTCCAAACTCCCGTGAAGAACGCGAAGGCGCTCGCCACCGGTCAGAAGCTGACAGTTTCTAAAAACGCGGATGGGACCGTGACGATCTCCAGACCGAGCAAGCTCGATCCCATTTCCACGACGATTGCTCTGAATCTGGCTGGAGCCCCAGCAGTGACGGAAACGACCGCCGTCGTCACACCGGACACCAACGGCGCTTTCAATCTCGGCGCCGCGAGCGCAGCCCCCGTAGGAGACACGATCGCTCTGCAAGGCGCCGGCGATAGCGCGAACCTGGGATATTGGACCGAGGCCGGCGACGCCGCCGAATGGAAGATCTCCGTCCCCGCGAACGCCGGCGGCGCTTATCAAGCAGCGCTGGAATACTCCTGCGAACCGGGCGCGGAGGGGGCGGCGTACTCGCTGCGTCTCGACGGCGCCGAAACGGGGATTACCGGGTCGATCGCGGCCACATCGGGATGGTCGGACTTCCAGACCGTGACGTTACCGGGAATGCTGGCGCTGACGCCGGGGACGCACACGCTCCGGATTACGCCGACCAGTAAGCCTGGTTTCGCGGTCATGAACCTGAAGCGAATCAAACTCAGCAAGGGTTAAACAAAAAACAGCGACTAATTTTATGACCAAACAATTTTTGGTCATAAAATCATGAATTGTCACATAACCATAAGGAAATATCACATTCTCCAGATTGACGAAGTGTGTTATAGGACCTATAATCAGAGCAGCTCCCTCAGAGCATATTGGACAAAATTTTACCATTGACATCAACGTACACCTTTGGTATAATAAAATTACAGGTTTTGGTCAACATGGTCATATCTGTATAGAGAGCCAGAGACGTCTCGCACACCGACAACGCCGTGAGACAGATGAACGACTGCACATGCGGTCACGGCGAGTCAATGCCCGTGTATTTATCATCAAGGAGTCTTTTATGAACAAGCGATCTGGTTTCACTTTGATTGAGCTGTTAGTTGTTATAGCAATAATCGCAATTCTTGCTGCGATCTTGTTTCCTGTCTTTGCCAAAGCCCGCGAGAAGGCTCGCCAGACCTCCTGTCTCAGCAATCAGAAGCAGATCCTGCTCGGCGTCCTGCAATACAGCCAGGATGTGGACGAACAGTTCCCAGTACTCTATACGGATACCGGCGCCGGAACCAACATCGGCTGGTATCAGGCGATCTATCCCTACATCAAAAGCACCGGCGTCTACACATGTCCAGATGATTCCAACAACAATGCCGGCGCCCCGGGATGGATCGACGATACGCAGTATCCGGTCAAGCGCTGCAGCTATATCGCTACCGTACGCATTGGGCTCGGCAACAATGACCCGCATATTTCTCTGGCTCAGTTGCAATCCCCCGCTTCAACGGTCTTCATGACCGACGGCGCCGTCCAAGCAACCGCTACCGCCCCCTATGTCACAGTGTCTTCCCCCGTCAAGAAATTCGCCTGGATCCTTGAGGACCCGGTCAAGGATGGCAGCTTCACGCCTGGTCCCTCGCTCGTCACGGGAACCAGCGATGACTGGGGAGCCCCCTCCGTCCGCCATACCGACGGCAGCGTCGTCGCCTTCTTCGATGGTCATGCGAAATGGATGCGCCCGTCGGCATGGTATTACGGCAACACGCCCTGGCTCGACCCGGAGTGCGGAGGCGGCGGCGGCAGCGGTACGAACAGCTACGGCGACTCCTGCAACCGATAGGACGTAGTCCCATGAGACTCCCGGCCTTCGTCCAAATTTTGGACGAAGGCCGGGTTTGTTTGATCTTGCTGGCAAAGACGGCGAAACTTTGGTATAATATTTGTACCAATATCACCGCTTTGGACAAACTATGCTTGCAGAACGTCCCCCAACTTCGCGACATTCCAAAAACCACCGCGGCCCTTCTCCGACCGCACGCCAGGTGCTCGCCATTCTGGAGGAGCGGATCGCCGGCGGCGTGTACCGAGCCGGCGATTGGCTGCCGACGGAGCGCGATCTGGTTCAGGAGCTTGGGATCAACCGTGCGGCTGTGCGCGACGCCCTGACGATCCTGTCGGAAAGCGGTCGCATCACCCGCCTCGCAGGCTGCCGTCCCCGCGTTTCTCAGCCCGCCGGAGACCGAACGAACGCTCGAAGCGCTCCCACGACTCATCCCTACACCATCGCCATCGTCCTGCCGCAGCACGACGGCGACTATGCCTCCCGGGAGATCATGCGCGGAATCAGCCGCGTCCTGCGGTCGCAGGAAACCCCGTGCCGGCTTCTCGTGCTGGACATCAACCTGGCGACCACGCTGCCGGAGCAGCTGGAGCAGGAAGCCTGCGCCGCGGTGGAAAATGAAAACATCGCCGGCGCGATTGTCTGGCCAACGCTTGCCCCGGAAACGCTCGCCCGATGGCGCCGTATTCAGAAGCTGGGACATCCGGTCGTGTTCGTCGACCGATGCGACGCCGAGTCCCCCTGCGACTTTGTAGGAATCGACAATTACACCGCCGCCCGCGACGCCGTCGAGTACTTGATCGCTCAAGGACATACGCGTATCGCCCATTTGACCGACTCGGAGCCCGTCTCCTCCGTGCTTCAGCGCCAGGCCGGCTATCGCGATGCGCTTCTGGACGCTGGCTTATCTTCCACGGAGCGCCTCTGGACTCTGCCACACTACCGGAGCACGAACTTAAACGATCAGCTTGACCGTTATTTGCAGGAAGCGCCTCTTCCAACCGCTGTCTTTGCTTTGAACGACTTTTCGGCGAGCTTTCTAATCCAACACTTGGAAACGCGCGGCATCCACGTCCCCGATCAGATCAGCGTCATTGGATTCGATGACAGCGAACGATACTCTCCTCGTCCGGGCATTCTCACCACGATCCGACAGCCGTTCGAGCGCATCGGCCAGCGCGCCGCTGAGATCTTCCTCCAGCGCCTGACGTCCCCCGATCCCGCCGCGCGGCCCTTCCAGCAGGTGCTTCTGCCGACCCAGCTAATCGAACGCTCTACCTGTAAACCGCTGGCGTAATCGCCAGCCATTCCCTTCGTCCGTAAACAAAAAAGCCGTGCGTTCGGAGCTCCGATCGCACGGCTTAACGCTCAGCACGGCGACTAAGGAGCGAACTGCTCGCCGGTGGCCGGGTAAGACGGCAGGGTGACCGGACCGACCTTGTCCGGCGTGTAGCTGCTCGCCCAGAAGTCCGGTGGCCCCTGGCTGGCCGGCACGGTGTTGGCGACGCCCTTAATTCCGTGCTTCAGATAGGCGACGATGTCCCAGATATCACTGTCGGAGAGGTGACGCGTCGCGATCCACGGCATTGGGGGCGCCAGGAAGTGGGGAGCGGCGGGGAATCCGCCCTGACCAGGCGTATCTCCGGTGATCACTGCATTGGGAGACTCCGCAGGGTCCAGACCATGCTTCAGCGCATTGAAGACCTGCCGGTCGGTCACCGGACCAAGTCCAGTTGCGGAAGGCGTCAAATTCGCGGCGTAAGTCGTAAACGGTCCGATCGCGAAGGTTCCCGGATCTTGTCCTCCGGCGGTATACCCTGACAGCCAGTTCGCCGCGCCGGGATTGTTGACGCCGTGGGAGTGGCAATCGGTGCATCCCATCGTCGTGACGAGCGCACGTCCGTGCTGGACCTGCGCCAGCGATGCCGTTGACGACGGCAGTCCGGAATCGCCAGGGCTCGAATCGTCGGAGCCCCCGCATCCGGCGACGGCAATTACGCCGATGGCCGTCACGGTCAGCGCAATCCATGTCGCCGTCCTGCGTGTTTTGCCGGCTCCTCTACGAGCCTCATGATTTCCCGATTTTTGAATAAGTGACACGGAATTTCTCCATTCCTTAAGTGATTGAGGATAACCACGCTGACTAAGCCGCGGCGAAGCGATTGAGAGAACTGTCCGGCGATACACGCAATGGCTGCATTACCGAACACCGATTACATTTATACTCACGCAGGCGGATTTCCTGTTCCGATTTCATAAAACTCTTACTCAACTCAATTATTTTTTGCTAATCTTGCATCGGCCATGGGTCTTAAGGAAAACTGCGTCTCAATAGCGAATAGCGCATGAGAAACCTCATTTTGAAAAGGCTTACCATGAAACTGCCTGTCCTGTTGATCCTGGCTTTGGCCGCTCTGACAACAGCCGCACACGCTGCTCCGCTCTCGCTTTATGTTTCGCCCAAAGGAAGCGACGCCGCCACAGGCTCATCCAAATCTCCGCTGGCGACGCTGGACGGCGCGCGGGCGCGCCTGCGGACGCTCAAGACGGCGAGCAAATTACCAAAAGAGGGCGTTACGATTTGGCTCGCCGAAGGCGATTATCCTCTGCGCGACACGTGGAAATTGGGTCCGGAGGACGATCTCTCACCGATATCTGTTACATACGCAGCCGCCAAGGACAAGACAGTCCGGGTAACCGGCGGACAGAGCGTCGCGAATTGGACGCGCGTCACGGACAATGCGATCCTGGATCGTATCGATCCATCCGCGCGTGCGCATATCTGGCAGTCCGATCTCAAGGCTCAGGGGATCACCGATTATGGCTCCATCGTTTCACGCGGCTTTGGCCGCCCACTGGCGCATGCGGCGCTGGAGCTGTTTTACAACGACGCGCCGATGACGCTCGCGCGCTGGCCCAACGAAGGCTCTTGGGCGATGACAGGCGGCAAGGAGTCTGAGAGCGCAGAGCAGCATTTCGGATACACCGATGATCGCCCCGCGCGCTGGACGAAGGCCGAGGACGCCTGGGTGCATGGATATTGGTCCTTCGACTGGGCCGACAGCTACGAACAGATCCAGACGATCGACACCCAGAAGAAGGAAATCACGACGGTCGGTAAGGGAGCCTTCGGCTACTCCGGCGCCCGGCGCTGGTACGCACTGAATTTGCTGGAAGAATTGGACGCGCCCGGAGAATGGTACCTGGATCGCAAGACCGGGGTTCTCTACTTCTGGCCACCGAAGGGCGATGCGCCTAATGGCAGAGCGGTCGTCTCGATCGCGAATGATTTGATCGTTTTGGACCATGTCTCCAATGTCACCCTGCGTGGGTTGACGCTGGAGGACTGCCGAGGCCGCGCCGTCACCATCAATGGCGGCGCGCGGAACGTTATCGATGGCTGCACGATCCGCGACTGCGGCAACCACGGCGCGGAGATATCGGACACGACGGACAGCGGCGTGCGCGGCTGCCGGATTTCCGAGACCGGCGACGGCGGCGTGATTCTGAGCGGCGGCGACCGCAAGATGCTCGCGCCTGGCCGTAACTTCGTCGAAAACTGCCGTATCGAGCGCTACAGCCGCTGGTCGCGCACCTACCGCGCCGGCGTGGTGGTGAGCGGCGTCGGCAACCATATCGCGCACTGTTTGATTTCCGACGCGCCGCACAACGCGATCTTACTCAGCGGCAACGATCACGTCATTGAATACAACGAGATCCACCATGTCTGTCAGGAAACAGGCGACTCCGGCGCGTTTTATATGGGCCGCGACTGGACGATGCGCGGCGACATCGTCCGGTTCAACTACTTCCATGACCTCGGCGGCGCCAAAGGATTGCAGGCCGGCGGGGTAAACGACGTTCAGGCGATCTATCTCGACGACACCGCCGCCGGCGCCACGGTCTTCGGCAATGTCTGCGTCCGCGCCGGACGCGGCGCGTTGGTCGGCGGCGGCCGTGACAACATCCTCGACAACAACATCTTCGTAGACTGCCGCACTGCGATCTCCTTGGACGATCGAGGTTTAGGCTGGGCCGCAAAATCCCTTCTTCCCGGCGGAGACTGGAACATGCAGGCAAACCTCGCTGCGGTGGGATACGACAAGCCGCCCTACAGCACGCGCTACCCGCACCTGGCGAACATTCTCCAGGATGACCCTAACGCGCCCAAATACAACACGATTCGGCATAACATCAGCGTCCGCTGCGCCACCTGGCTGGATCTTTCCGAGAAGGCCAAGCCCGGCGTCACCATCAGCAATAACCTCACCGATGCCGATCCGCTGTTTGTGAATGAGAGGCAGGGCGATTACCGCTTGAAGTCGAAATCGC
>JAOQAA010000142.1 GCA_025963815.1 Capsulimonas sp. | reverse complement strand
GTGGTCGGTAAGAAACGTCTTTATGGCGATCTTCGCGAATCGATCGTGGTTTTCAACCCATAGGATGTTCATCGTAATATTTTATTGACCGTAAAACGGCAGCAGCGGCTTGTGAAGGATGGCGGTTAATATAAACAGCGCCACAACGGTCGCGATGGACAGCGGCGCCTGAGCCAGAGCAAACGCTCGATCACCACGGCGGGACATTTGGAGAGTCCACAGCACATCCAGAGCCACGCAAAGCGCGCCTAAAAAAATAGCGCATCCAGGTCCAAAGTTGACCTGATCGAAAATAATGTCAGTCAATACATGGGGCGAGCGCGGGGTAATCCAACTCAGAGCGCCGATGATAAAAAAGACGGGGTAATATAACAACAGCGCCAGGTAGTATAGCGATATTCCAAGAGGCGCCCCTAACAGTAAACCAAGTCCCCAGCCGCGAAGACCAAACCAAGACGCGCGCTCTCCTTTTTGACTTGCCGCCGGCCGAGGAGAGCTTCCGTCCGCAGAGCGTGCGAGAATCGACGCCTGATCGTTCGCGGTCTGCTTTGTTTTCATCATGATATGTCCAGCGCCTGCTGATGAAATTTCACGCTCGCTGCCCTACAAATACAAGGCATTTATTTGGATCGTCGATGTGAAACTCACGCATTCCGTAGCTCTGGGTGAACAGATCACGGATGCGGTACTGGCCCTTGAACTGCGCGACATGCTCCCAAAGCGCGTCGATCCCCTCGACTTCGATGTAAATCTCCGTGTGTCCGCGCAGGCCCTTTAAGATCGTTTCATCCTGAATAAGAGAGAAATGCACGCTCGCGCCGTTCTTTTCGACAATCGAGTAGCCAGGAGACTGCATGGCGATATCAAACAGCAGAACAGTGGTATAGAACGCGAGGGTTTTCTCCATGTCGGAGACGCCCAGCATGGGACTGACGCGCTTTGCTTGAAATTCAATGGGCATGACGGGTTCCCGTTCAATGACGATGCAGGGCAAGCAGGCTCATGACGCTGGCCAACAGAGGCAACAGCATCAGCAGCAAGGAAAAGCAAAAGCCGATAGCCAGCAGCGCCGGACCAGTGCGGCCCGAGCCTTGTCGCCGCAGCCAATTGCAGGGAATTTCCAAGATCCAGCCCAGCGTGTAGGCGATGTTTATCAGGATCGGCGCAAAGAAAATCGCCATCGGCTCAACGGCGTCTTCGCCTGGTTTGAGAATACCGGGCGCCGACATGACCAGCATGAATATGATTAGCGATACGAAGCCGACGACGCCCACGATCACATTATACGCAAGCCGACGCGCCTCCCACCATTTGACGATCGACCAAGCGGTCCGCATTTCCGGCGGCGCCTCAAACAGCCAACTCAGGAATCGCCCCATGGCCGATGGCTTGCGCTGCGACTTGATCACAGCAGGCCGCCGTCACGATACTTGTTCGTCTTGATCGCGACACGGACATCGTGCAGGGTTTTGAAGTCTCCGTAGATGTTCCCGGACCATCGCAGGTCGGCCTTTTTGCCCGTGTAGTGGAACAGCGAAGCGCAGCGGCTGTAGGCGATGCCGCCGCGTTCGTAGGTGACTAAACAATAGTCCTTGGAAACGGCGACGAAAATCAGAAGGCGAAACGGCAGGCTCGTATCCTGCACGGCGTCGCCGACGTTCCAGGGCTTGCCGGGTTCGGCCATGGGGAACGGCATCTTGGCGCCAGACGGAGGCGGCGAATTCAGCGGCGGCGCAGCGTAGAGGACCTTCACGGACGTCGGCAGAGCGTGACTTGTATAAGAAGTCTGGAACTTGTCAGTCAATAAGTGCTTACGGTCGGCGGGCGTCAGGGTCCTCTCACCTGCGGGCGAGGCGTGGAGCGTGACGCCGGCGGCGATCAGGCAAAACACTGTTGTGAGCGCCTTCGGAAACAGTCGGATCATGGAACGATTCTCCTGGGTTAAAATCCTACTCCACCAGATACGGCGGAAAGGGACGACTGGGCGCCCGGACGCATGTGGACGGTTTGCGTGTCCAGCTCCTCGGCGAGCTGCGCGTAGTCGCCTTTCCATTCGACGATCTTCTCGCGCTTTCCGTTCCAGGTCCAGAGATAGCGTCTCAAAATCTTAAGCTCCAGATGCTTCGTCTGGTAGAACGTTACCAGCACGCCCGTCGTGAGCGGCCAAACGAACCACTGCGCGTCCGCCTTGGGAGAACGCTTGACGAACTTCTCCAAACACGACTCCAGGGCCTGCGTCACGTCGTCCGGACCTTTGTCGTTAAAGATCTGCGCGGATGGATCCGACCAGGCCCAATCGGGCAATTCCCGGATCTGCCAATCCCCCTCACACTTATGCCAGCGTTCGATGTAAGCCAGCGGGTGCGGATAAGTGACACCCCAGGCGAAGACAGCCCCATCGGGCTGAAGCGCGGCTTCCGTCTGGTCGCGGATAATATAATTCCAAATTGCGGCGGCGAGCGTATCGCCCTGAACGATGTGAACGACCGAATGCACGGTCTTTTCGAAAACGATGTAGTGGTTGGTCATAGATCTCATATCTGCGCGGAAGCGCTCTGAGATTATACTTCCCCAGACAGCAAAACAGCCGGCGCCTCACGGCGCCGGCTGACATTCGTTTTGAAATTTGCGTAGGTGCTTCCGAGCAGTTACTTCGTCGGCTGTGCGGTGCGAGCGCGAGCAGCGCTTTCGGCTTGCTGCTGGGCCTGCATCTGTGACTGCGCCTGCGGGTCGAGCGTTGCGGCTCCGCCGGCAGGAGGCGGCGCCACAGCGTCGTCCTTATGCCCACAGCCAACCATGCCCACGGAAGCGAGAAAGATCGCGGCACACAACAATTTGAAAGTTTTTCGGTGGTCGTACATGATGTTCATTTCCGTTGACGATCGAACGGCGAGAGCGATCTGAGTCGCTCTCGCCGAATCATCTTCTTAGCTAAGGCAATTAAGAGGGGTTGGGATTAGCCCAGCTGTATTCCTTCTTAGTGCTGCCTTCATACACCTGAGGGATATAAACATTCTGATACCACTTGATGCCACCCTTACGCATGGCCTTAGCGTGACCATCGCAGAACAGCACATTGGCCATCTCGGTATGCCGATAGCGCACAGTACGCCCGCCTTCCCAAGGGGTGCCGCTGGCGACATCACGATTGTTAAGGTCTGAGGCGGAAATCGAGCTATTGTCCTTCGCCGGGTCGTAAACACCGCCGGTCATGACGCTGGTCGCCCACCAGTTTTGCATGGTCAGAAATTGCTCATACCCCCATGACGCCCCATTCAGCCCCTTTTCTGCAACCATGATTTTGTCAGCGGGAGCGTCCACAATCGCTAAGGTCCACGGTTTTACGAAGCGTGAATTAGGATCGTTGGGGTC
>JAOQAA010000110.1 GCA_025963815.1 Capsulimonas sp. | reverse complement strand
GACCTTGATGAGTGTGGACTAAAAAATCGAAACCTGGGGCATATTGAGATTGACATCAGTGAGTATGGCGATACCAGTCAGCCTTTCAACGACTTCTTAGAGAAGATGCCAGAGATAATTCCGTCCCTTATAGCAGAAACTGCGGATGGGATACTTAGTCATTTGAAATTAGACACTCCAAGAATGCTTGAAGAGCATAAAAACATACGCTCCTCTTTTGAATCGCATGTGGCCGCGAAATGGGGCAACGCTCTTAACCTGCTCGAAACACTTATAGTGGTTTCTAAAGAAGCTGGAAGTGAATTCAGCAATGATCTACGATCCGAAGCTTCAGCTTCTAATGATTTCGTGTTCGAAGCTCTGGTACGGCTTCATGCTAGAGCGTGCCAGGTTGCATCTGAGATACTTACATTGCTACGTGCCGGCTATGCTGATGGCGCTCACGCTCGCTGGAGAACACTCCACGAAATTAACGTGGTAGTTTCTTTCATATCAAAATTTGGCACTGAGATCGCGGAACGCTATTTACTACATAATCATATTGAGTCACGCAAAGCGGCTTTACAATATCAAGACAACTATATGAGGTTTGGTCTTCTGCCTATTCCTGAAGAAAAATTAATTAAAATTGAGGAGAAATACCAAAGTCTAATAGATCGCTACGGACACGATTACAGAACTGATTATGGTTGGGCAGGATCAGCTTTTGGTAACTCCAGGCCATCATTTGCTGACATTGAGCGAAACGTCGATTTTGAACATATGAGACCATACTATAGATTAGCGAGCCACAATATACATGCAAATCCTAAAGGAATTATCTTCAGATTAGGATTGCCAAATGAAAGCAATCTTCTTCTTTCTGGTGCAAGTGAAGGGGGCCTTGTTGAACCTGGTCATGGAACGATCATATCTCTTTATCAGTTATCTACAAGAATTCTTACTATTAAGCCCAACATAGATAGACTCGTAACATGTATAGTTATGGGTAAACTAGCAGATGAAGCTGGTTCTGCTTTTATGGCAGCACACTCAAAATAGATAATTGAAAGAAATAATGCGAGCAAGACACGAAGAAATTATACTACTACGCGATAGCGTCGTCTTTATGCGAGGAAGTCACGTGGGTCAGGAGCAGCACCCAGAGGCTGAGGGCCATGCTGAAGAGGGGGATTTGCAGGAGCGAGGGCAGGGCGTAGATCAGGATGACGAGAGGGATCCAGGTTCCCCAGCAGGTGACGAGGGCGGGGATGATGCGCTCTTTGTAGAAGGTCCAACTGAGGACGCCGCGCAGGGCGGCGGCGCGAAAGCCGCCGTTTTTCCACTGGTAGCAGATCGCGGCGGCCGGCGTGGAAAGCAGCGGGTTGTAAAGGAACATGTCGACGACGACTTTTTTAGCGACCACGGCGACGCTCACGACGGTTCCGAACCAGTAGGCCTGGCAGTGGTAGAAGAGATCGACGACCAGGCCGTTCGTCCCCCAGTAAGGGATGGTGAAGAGCAAGTTTTCGAAGTTCTTGCGCCGGGCGCGCCCTTTTTGATAGAACCCGACCGTCAGAAACTCTGGGATCAGCGCGCCTGCGACGATAGAGCTGGCGATGCTGAAACCGTAGCCTAATTGTGCTTTGACTTCCGCGACGGACGAGAGTACGCTGCGGACTGCCGGAAGAGTGTAGTATCCAACGACCACGAACAGCATCGCCAATTGGATCAACAGACTGGGCGCCAGGTTCGCGCGGGCGGCCCGCAGACCGGCGCGAAAGGGATGGAAGCGGTCAATCGCGACCGCAGGGGAAAGGTTTTGGCTCATAAACTTACCAATATGATACCGGACTTCGTCAAGCCCGGACGTATCTGGACGCCCTCACTTGACATTCCTGGCCGTACACCCTATAATTTCGTGGAAACCACCGTATTTCACATCGGTTCGTTCGACACGTCAAGGAGCACATCAATCCCATGCGCAAGAGTTCGATATTCGTGCTGGCCGCCGCCGCTCTCGCCGCCGGCGCCGCCTCCCCCGCCTCCGCTCAGGTCTTCACGGATCCCGCCGTTACCACTCACCATATGAGTCCGGTATCGCTGCGCCTTGGCGGATACCTTCCCACCAATCGAAAAATCCGCAAGGAAGTCGGACAGATCCTCCCCAGCATTGGGGTCGATTATCACCTGCATCAAGACAGCGCGACGACGGACTCGTACATCTCCGTGGATTATCTGGACCGCGAGACTAGCAGCGGCTATCGACTGCGCGCCATCCCGATCACATACGGCCTGCGCTTCAAGAACGACCTGACCGCAAAGAACGCTATCTACTATGGCTTCGGGCTGGGCGGCTACTTTACCAGTATCGATGTCGACGACAGCCTGGGCGGTCATGAGAGCAACAACGACTTGCTCGCCGGCGGCTACTTAAACGTGGGCATCGACATCAACGAAGCATCCTTCCTTGACCTGCGCTACCACATCACCTCAACTTCGGGCAGCGTGAACCCCGGCGGCGCGCAGCTATCCGTCGGCATTCGGTTCTAATTTCATGGACCTGTTCGATACGCACTGCCACCTTAACCATCCGGATTACGACGAGGATCGGGACGAGGTTGCGGAGCGCGCCCGCGCCGCAGGCGTCGTGCGCATGCTGACAATCGGCTATGATATGCCGAGCAGCCGCCGCGCCGCCGCGCTGACATCATTGGACGGGGTGTACGCCGCAATCGGCGTACACCCCGAATCCGCTCAGGAATGGACCCCGCAATCGCAGGCCGAGATGCGTGGACTCTGGGACGCTCCCCAGCATCGCGTGGCTGCCTACGGCGAAATCGGCCTCGATTACCACTGGGACACCCAACCGCGCGGCCATCAGCAGCAGGTCTTCGCCGAGCAGATCGCCTTCGCCGCGTCGCTCGATCCCCGCCTCCCCTTGATCATCCACTGCCGCGACGCCCAGGAAGATGTCCTGCGCATTCTTCGCGAAGCCGCGTCAGCCGCTCCGGTCGTGATGCATTGCTTTACGGGAGATACGGACGCCGCGCGCGCCTGCCTGGACGCCGGCTGCTGGCTGGGGATCGGCGGCGTCGCCACCTACAAAAAATCAGGAGCATTGCGCGAAGCGATCGGCTACGCCCCGCTGGACCGATTGCTGCTGGAAACCGACTGCCCCTACCTCGCCCCGCAGCGCTGGCGCGGCAAACGCAACGAGCCTTCTTATCTCACTGCGGTCGCCGAGATCGTTTCGGAAGCGAGAGGGATTTTGCCGAACGAAGTCGCCGCCGAGACCACGCGCAATGCGCGATTTGTGTTTCGGGTTTAGGATTGGGCCCTCATCCCCCAACCCCTTCTCCCAATTCTGGGAGAAGGGGAGTCAGAGTATTTTTGAGTTTAAGATCTTAAAAACAAAATCCCAATTTCAATCCAGCTCCCCCTCTCCCAGAATTGGGAGAGGGGGCCGGGGGTGAGGGCCGTGCGTTTTACGCCTTCACTTTTGTCTTATATCTGGGCGCCACCGGCAGCCGAGACCGGTTCTCCGTCACCCACTTGTAAACCGACTGCCCGACCTGCGGCACGCCGGGAATATACAAGAATGGGGTGAGAAGCCAGAATGTCGGAGTGCGCCGCACAATTTCCCGGAAGGCGAAGAAGCCGGGATACGTGCGCCCCTTGGGACTGACCGCGATGGCAGCAAGCTCGGCGTCTTTGGCGCTGACTTCGGGGGCTAGAGCAAGCTGCGCGGGATCGCGCGAATCCAAAAACTCCACCAAACCGAAGACATCGAAGAAGCGGACGAAGAGCAGAGCGGAGCGGCAGAAGTCACACTCGCCGTCGTAGACGAGCCTCAGCGGCGTCAGGCGGATCGTACGAACCAGCCAGTTCTGGAAATGGATCAAATCGTCCTGAGTCAGAAACGGGATGTAAGACGCGATCATCAGAAACGAGAACAGCGGGATGTTC
>JAOQAA010000091.1 GCA_025963815.1 Capsulimonas sp. | reverse complement strand
TTCGACAACCCCTCAGACTATATGCTGCTGGGGGAAGAAGCGGATCAAAACAACCCGTCGAAATCCACCGATGACGGCTACCTTTACGGCTCCTCGAACTTCTTCTCTCCGCGTCATACGAACGGCTCGGATGTCTCCTTCATCGACGGCCACACCAAATGGATGCACTACGACACTCTCAACAAGCGCCGCATCATGGACGGAGCCGACGGAACGTCCGGGTGCGCTAGCGGCTAGGGAAAGGGACCTCATCTTTTCCCAATGCAAAGTCGATACGCTCCTGCAAGGGCGGGTGCGAGAACAGCCAGAACTTGATAAACGGCGGTGGATTGGGATCGGAGAGATTTTGCTCGGACAGCGAGACAAAGCCGCGCGCCATTGCCGCGCGATTTCCCGTGACCTGAAGTCCGTAAGCGTCCGCCGCGTGCTCCACACGGCGCGACTGCCAGTTCACGATTGGCTCGGAGACGAAGCTGAGGACGCCGAGGATGAAAAAAAGCGCGGGGATTGCGGCAAAGTCACGCGAGTCGCGCAGACGCCAGCGGGCGCCGCAGCGCGCGATCCAGCGGTCGTAGAGCCAGCGCCCCAGCGGCAGCGCGATCAGCAAGCCGACGATGCTTTCCAGAAATCCCCAGTACAAGTGCTTCAGCACATAGTGTCCCATCTCGTGGCCGACAATCGCCAGAACTTGATCCGGCGGCATCTTTTTCAGCGTCGTGTCCCAGAGAACGATTCGTGCTGAGGAGCCGACGCCGTTCACGTAGGCGTTCGTCTCATTGGTCTGACGACTCTTATCCACCACAAAAATCGGCGCGTTCGGGATCCCAGCCTTCGCCGCCAGCGTTTCAATTTGGGCTTTCAATGGACTGGCCGCCATCGGCGAGAATTTGTTGAAGATCGGGTCGATCAGAATCGGCGATAAGAACATGCCGGCGGCGATCAGGGGAACGCACGCCAGCCACAGAGCCAAAGGCCAGCGGCGCGGCGTGCGTCCCATCAGCCAGAAAACCAGCCAGAGAATGGGAACGGTGGTCGCGACATCCACGAGATGCGCCTTCGCGACATCGCCCATCCACGCCCCAAAACTCTGGTGCGATAGTCCATAGGCGTGGCTCAGCCAGTAGCCGCTGTAAAAACTGAGCGGCAGCCGCACGATCCAAAGCGTGAGCGCGAACAGGACGTAATACCAGAGCAGGGTAAAAAACCGTCGCCGGGAAAGACGCTCGGCGATTTGCCGCAGACGCGCGGACAGCCCCGTCGCCAGGAGCGCCCAGAGAGCCAGCAGTGAGTATGCAGTCCCGACAAAATAGAGGGTGTATCGAATGCGCGAGTAACGACGCATCGCGAGCGTCACATTGGGCGGGCGTACATCTTCGATTGTGGCCGCCGCCGCTGGGGTCAACTTACTGGATAGGCTGGCCAGTTCCGGGGGCGCGGGCCGCATGCCATTGTGTGACTGCGCGTGGACGGGAATGGCGATGCACATGATCAGCAGCAAGAGCGCGAATACGATACGCATGGGTGACCTTTCGAACGCGGGGCCGAGCCTTCGGGTACAATTCTACCTATGAATACGACGGAACGGAAATTGGTGTTCGCACCCTGGGGCTCGGATACGTACGGCGACGACATATTGCTTTTCGAGCACGGCCTGATCTTCGGCCTGGAAATGGCGATCGAGACCACCGGCGGCATGAGCTTCGCCGATGTTCACGATGTCCTCGGCGGCGCGGACAAACGCGAGCGTCCCGTCCCGGCGATGCATGAGACCGATGTGCGGATGCTCGCGGCGAAGGCGAAGTGTGATGTCTTTGTCGACGGCATGCTCCAGTCCAAGCGCGATCCCGAAACCGGCGGCCTGACCGAAGTCATCGTCGCCCTGCGTCTCTTCTTCCCGAAAGAAGACAAGTTTGAAGCGCCCGACGCCCTGCTCTTCCATTCGTTTGTCCCGGGCGGAACGCCCTCCAAACTCACTCCCGACTACGATATCTTTATCGCGCTGCAATACCAGCTCAGCGAAGCGCTGCTCGCCGCGATGAGCATCGAGCCGCCAATCTCGTTCACCACAGACACGCTTCAGGTGACGCCGCGCTGGGACGCCTACGAGCTTTTGCTCAAGGGCAAGCGCCTGACCCAGATCGCCGAGAACAAGCTGGGCTACTACGAACAGGCCCTCCAGCGCGATCCTCAATTTTTCCTGGCGCTCTACAACAGCGCTATGCTTTACAAAACCCAGACCGACTATCACAGCGAACGCAACCGCCTGATGCGCGCCGCATCCACGACGACCGATCCTCGGCTGCTCGGCGACGTCTACTTTGAGCTGGGCCTCTCCTCCATCTATTTGGGCGACACCAAAACCGCGCGCAACTTCTGGGAAAAGGCGCTGGAGTACGGCGGCGAGAACCCCACATTGTATGTCAACATGGCCGGCACCTACGAGCAGGAAGAAAAGTGGGCGGAAGCGCGCCAGCTCAACGAAATGGCGCTGGAGAAATTTCCCGATTTCCACAAAGCCATCGTCAATCTGGCCCGCCTCCACGCCATGATGGGCCAGCTCGACCAGGCCATTCCCCTCTACGAACGCGCCCTAGAACTACAGCCCGGCGACGCCCTCCGCCACTCCGTCCTCGGCGGCTGCTACCTCGCCGACGACCGCATCGAAGACGCCCGCGCCCAGTTCGAACTTGCCGCCGCGATCGATCCGGAAAGCGACCCGGGGAAGTACGCGCAGCAGGAGCTGGATAAGATGGGGCCGGTCAAAGAAGAGGGACACGACGAGGGCAACAAAAAGAAGCGCTGGGGGCTTTGGTAACAGACATTGCCATTTGATCATAAACAATTAACAAAGAGCCGGTGGTTTCCAACCATCGGCTCTTTTATTTATGACGATATCCAAGTCTGGTACGGAAAGCTGAAAACAAATTGACATTATTAAAAATTTGTGGTATTTTCCACATTCCCTCATTATAGTCGTAAGCAAGCGGTCATAGCATCATTAAAGATTTCGCCCTCCCTGTACGACACTCGTCGTAATGCGCTAGTTCTACCAGCAAGAAATAAATTTAAAAGCAGGAGACATGTGATGAATCTCAAGCGGAACACATTCCCAAGAAAGTCATGGGCTTTACGAGGTTTCATTCTGACTGCAATTGTTGCGGCTCAGATACTATTGATCGGCGGCAGCGCTCACGCTTTCCGGTTTACATTTAACGCCACCAATACAACGGGACAAGACGCTTATGATTTTCATATTCTGTCGAGCGGCGGCATCGAGATCACCTACGTTCTCGGCAGGTCGGTTCCCGCAACGATTGGCGGCCCCGATGGCGTCAACTGGAATGGCAGCACCAGCGCCTCAGGCGACGAAGGAACGCTTGACTGCCCTAACGGGGCTCCCCCTCTGGCGAATGGAGATTCGATATTTGTTCAAGTCGAATATTCAACGTTGCCTGGGGTATTCACACAACCATGGGATTATTCATATTGGTTTACCGACAAATGGCATCGACCAATCGGCAGCACTGTGCTAGAAAAAATCGTGGTTCCAGAGACATCGGAGACGCTTGCTTTCAGTGTTGGCGGCCTTTTCCTGGCTGGATTGATGTTGACATCGCAACGCAAGCAACGCCGCCGCTGTAACACTGCTTGATATCTCCGCCTGGACACATCAGGGAGGGGTGTCCAGGCGGCGTATTTCCCCTCT
The DNA here is from genome assembly GCA_025963815.1 of Capsulimonas sp. Taxonomy (GTDB): domain Bacteria; phylum Armatimonadota; class Armatimonadia; order Armatimonadales; family Capsulimonadaceae; genus Capsulimonas. Next base: position 1,446 of record JAOQAA010000091.1, on the reverse strand, counting down.
TGACCGCTCGTTCGCGGCGGCGCAGCCTCGCGCCGTCAAACCTCAATCATCGATTTATTGATTTCCTCGACTTCACGCCAGACTTACGATATAATCAGAGCAGATGCAGCCACCGACACGCTCCCAGGTCGTCCTCTTTTTCCTCGTTGTCTCCCCCGGCGCGGTTTTGACCGCGATCTGCGGCTTCTACGTGTTTCAGGACTGGGCGGCGCTGAGCCACGCGTATCGGACATTTGAGACCGTGGCGGCCGGGCATGGAGATTTGCGCTCGGTGTTTGTTGCGGAGGCGACGCAGAATGTCTACCGGATCAACTGCTTCGCCGATGGGGTCGGCGCGATGATGGGCGCCATCATCATGGCGATCGGGATTGTCGGAATCTGTCTGTGCGGCCGCCCGCATCGGAATGAAATCAAATAAAGAACGCTCACACGCCGAAAACGGATTTTAAAGGATAATTCATGCAGAAACAGATCAAATCGACCGGGACGCGACTGATGATCGTCGCCGCGGGATTGGGATATATCGCTTCGACCGCAGCGCACGCTGAAGAGTGGAAAGCCAGCGAGAAGGCGGCCGCGCAGCTACAGCCGGCGCAGACATTCGACGGGTTCTCCGTGCGGCTCCCCGCCGCAGCCGCTTCCCCCAAAATCGCGGGAAGCGCCAAGGAAGCCAGCAAAACATACGCCTGGAGCCTGAGCCCAGTCAGCGACAAGAGCGGCGTGTTCACGATCAGCACGCGCCCTGCCCCCGCCGGCCAAACGCCGGATCAGATATTGACGGAGTGGAGCGGGCAATCGGTTCTGGCGCAGCTGGACGAGGTCGGCAAATCCCCGGTGCAGACGGGAACGATCGGATCGGATGCATTTACTCGCCTTTATTATCACGGCCGGGAAAAGACAGGCGCGAAGAGCGTCGTGCATGGCTTTGTCTACATCGGCGTCGCGCAGGGCCGCGCTTTTATCATCGAAGCGCAGGATCCGACCGATAAGTTCGCCGTGACGCTGCCGAAGACCGAAGCGGCGGCGCTGACCTTGAAGCCCCTGGCCGTTGAAGCCGCCAAGCCGGCGGACGGCGGCAAGGAACTCTCCAGCGACGCGCATACAGCGGACCTTGGCGACGCCGCCACGGTGGAAGGTTACACGCTGCGTCCGCCCAAGGGATATACCAAGGGCGATCTGCCGATGGGCGATCAGGGCATGCTGATGTCGGCGTGGCAGGGCGCGCCGAACGAGATGGGCATGCGCCCGATGATGGTCCTGCAGACGACGGCCGTTAAGAAGTCGAGCACAGCTCCGGTCGAGGACGGTATGGACGCCGCCGTGGAGATGCTGCGTCGCTTCATGCCGGCAGTGCAGGTGGAGGCCATGCAGTACGGGACGGTCCACGGCCTTGAGTGCGCGCACACATCCTACACCGCCGCGCAGAACGGTCTGAACTTCCACGGC
>JAOQAA010000167.1 GCA_025963815.1 Capsulimonas sp. | reverse complement strand
GGCGAGGCGCGCGCGGATCTCGCGCGCGGCCGACAGCGTCCCGGTCTCATCGATCGTGCGCCATGCGCCTTCGTCGTACAGCGTTTCGCCGTCGCACATCGTCATGACAACATCGTCGGCGCGGGCGGAATAAACCAGAGCGCTCACGGGGTCGGTCGCCGGGGTCGTGTGCGGACGATCAAGACGCACGGCGATGAGGTCGGCGCGCTTGCCCGGCATCAGCGATCCCGTGACGGCGCCCCACCCCATAGCCTCGGCGCCGCCCAGGGTCGCCATCCGCAGAACGTCGCGCGCCGACACGGCCTCCACATTTTGACGGACGCCGCGCTGCATCAGCAGCGCCATGCGCATCTCCTCGAACATGTCCAGCGTGTTGTTCGAAACCGCGCTGTCCGTGCCAAGCCCAACGGTCAATCCCTCGGTCTTCAGCCAATGCGCCAGCGGCGCGATCCCCGCGCCAAGCTTGGCGTTGCTCTTGGGGCAGTGGATGATCGACGCGCCCGAGGCGGCGACGGCGTCACTGTCGGCGTGGTCCTGCTGCACGCAGTGGATCGCCAGCGTTCCCTCGCCCAGAAGACCTAACGCCTCCGCATAGTGTGTCGGTGACATACGCGGCGGCTCCCAGGTGATGCCGCGCCGCAAATACATCTCCCAAAACGGTCCCTCGCCCAGCTCCGTCAGCGCGGTCTCGGCGGGAGATTCGGCGATGTGAATACTCGACGGCAGCTGTTCCTCGCGCATATACTCAACCAGTGCGCGCAGCAGCTCCGGACGCAGCGTATAAAGCGCATGCGGGGAAACGCCGATGCGCACACGATCCGACGCGAGACGCCGATGCGCCTCGATCTTAGCGCGCAGCGCCGCTAAGATCGGTTCGATCGGCTCACGGTCGTCAATGCCAAAAATCTCTTGATAGATCGTCGCCCGCAGCCCGCTTTCTGATGCGACACGCATAGTGACGCCGGCGTCCGTGTTATCTCCAATCGTCGTGATACCGCCGGCCATGCACTCCATGGCGCCCAGGCGAGACGACTGAAGCCAATCTTCGGGAGATAGATGCGCCTTGGCGGCGTTCAGCGCGCGGACCCATGGAAAGAATGGGACATCTTCCAGAAATCCGCGCTGCACGGTGTATTCCAAGTGAGTGTGCGCGTTCACAAAGCCGGGCATCAAAACGGCGCCGCCGAAGTCGCGAGCGTCTTCCGATCCCGCCGTACGCTCACGAACGGCGGCGATGACGCCGTCTTCGACCACGACTTCCCCATCTTCAATCGGCGACGCATCGACTGGGACAATCCATTTCGCGCGATAGGTATGATTTCTCATGATGTTTCGTTCAAGCTCTGGGGCCGCGCGACACGTGTCTCAGCAGATCGTGTTCGCCTTGTGCGGCGATAATAGGTGATTCCGAAAGCAACGCCGACACCGAGAAGCGCGCCGAACGAATCGAACAGGACATCGGTGGCTTTGGGCGTGCGGGAGCTGACAAAGCGCTGATGGAACTCGTCCGTCATCGCATAGAATGTCGCGAATCCCCAGGCGAGCAACGCCGTACGCCCAGGTCTTACCTGTCCCCATGGACTTTTGACAATGGCTCGAACCGTCAGCGCGGCCAGAATCAAATATTCTGACATATGCGCCGCTTTGCGCACACAATAATGCCAAACATCCAGTTGGGCGGCAGTCAAGCGAATCGCGCCGCCGGAGATGAATTGCAATGCACGGTCGAGAAATGAGTTCGTATGATTTGCGGAACCGTTGTCGGTGGAGAGGAAGAAGATGACGCCCAGCCAAAGCAGAACGGGGAAGATGTCGCGAACAAAGCGTCGTGAGGTCATGGGTGGTATCGAAAATCGCCGACGAGGCCGCTCAGATGTGCTGATGTACGATACCGCACTTACGGATGAATGTCAAGAATGAAAGAAGCCACACATGCAAAAAGGGCCGGCCATCCGTGGCCGGCCCTTTTTACGTGAGTACTTAACGCGCGCGGTGGGTGCGGCGATGGGCGCGATGGTAGCGAGCGCGAGCGCGCGAGGCGCGAGCCTGGCTCTTGCGCTCATCTTCGTACTTCTTGGCGGAGTACGCGGCGCCGGCGACGCCGAGGACGCCCAGCGTATTATTGTGGTGCGTCAGGCCGTAAGCGCCGACGGCGGCGCCGGCGATGGCGCCGTTACGCCAGTTATTCTTGTTCTTCTGGCTGTCGGCATGGGCAGCCGGAGCGATGGACGAAAGCGCGCAGACGGCGAGCGCTCCGGCGATGGCGAATGGTGAAACTCGTGTCATTTGTTTTTCTTCCTTGTGATATGAGAGTTACGCGAGATTATCTGAAGTGACAGCGACCGGCGCCGGCTGAGCCGGAAGCTGGTCGAACTGCTCTTTGGAAATGCTGGTCGTAATATCGTTTCCGACAACGCTGACGAGGTTTTCCGCGCTAATATATCCATGCTTGTGGATGAGCAATCCATGCTGCACCACAATGCCCCGGAAGATGTCGGCTCCGGTATCCGCCACAAGCTCCGAAACGGAGCCGAGGTGAGAACCGTCCGAACCGTGCACCGCCATCCCTGGCTCGATCAACAGATAGCTTCCTTGTTCCATAAGATCGTCATCTTCCTGGGCGAAATATTGCGCGTTACCACGACCGCGAAGCCCGCGCGATGTTATGTTATTCCCACCTAGCAGACGAGGTAAACGCGTTTCTTGTTCCCTCACAATCAATAAGGCTTCCAGTTGACAGCCTCGCTCCAAAATGCGTATAATAACAATCGTTGACGCGGCGCTGAGAAATCCACGACTGTGGAGAGATGCCGGAGTGGTCGATCGGAACTGTCTTGAAAACAGTCGTAGGTGCAAGCTTACCGTGGGTTCGAATCCCACTCTCTCCTCCACCATTCGCCGCAAACAAAAAAATCCCCCTCGAAGCCTAGCTTCGAGGGGGATTTTTGGTTTCTATTCGATCGTTGAGGCGATCGGAGCTTCGGATGTCTCCGTGGTCGTCGTTTCCGGGGTCGGATCGCTGTCCAGTCCCATCGGGGCGCCTTTGCGGAAAACGATCTTGTTGTCGTCGTCCGCGTCCACCAGGATGGTGTCGTTTGCCTGGAACTTGCCAAGCAGAACTTCCTCGGACAGCGGGTCTTCGACCAATCGCTGTACGGCGCGGCGCAGCGGGCGCGCTCCGTACTGTGGATCGTAGCCTTCCTTCGCCAGGACTTCCTTCGCCTTCTCGGTGACTTCGAAGTCCATGCCCTTTTGCGAGACCTGCTTGCTGACGCGGTCCAGCATCAAG
>JAOQAA010000083.1 GCA_025963815.1 Capsulimonas sp. | reverse complement strand
CTTGGTGGAACGTGCGAGACGCTGTCCGAGGAGGCCGCCGCCGTCACGAGTTCCGAGGGCCTGGTCATGCTTCCGTTTTTGAGTGGTGAGCGCAATCCCGAGATCGGGAGCGCGGCGTCTGGGGTGTTCCATGGTCTGCGCACCCACCACCATCGAGGACATATCGTCCGAGCGGCCCTGGAGGGCGTGGTCTTTGCGCTTAGTCTGGTCCGTGAGGCGCTGCTCCGAAACCATATTCCATTGGGAACGGTTCGCGTCGGCGGCGGAGCGGCGCGCTCGCCACTCTGGATGACTATGCTGGCGACCGCCTTCGATACGCCGCTGGAATTGAGCGGATGTTCCGAGCCGGGACTCGTGGGCGCCGGCATGCTCGGCCATGCCGCCGCCGGTCGATATTCGAGCGTGCGCGAAGCGAGCGGAGCCATGACCCGATCCGAACGGCGGTGCGACCCAGATCCTACGCTTGCGGGCGAGATGTCCACTGGATACGAACGGTTCCAGCAGCTCATTGGCCAGACGAGAGAAAGCCAACGAGAAGAATGGACGAGCAAAAATTGAGTTATCTGGACAGCATATTTGACATTAAGGACAAGACGGTCGTCATTACCGGAGCGAGCAGTGATCTTGGCCGTGGAATCGCCCGTGGCTTTGGCTTGGCCGGGGCTCAATTAATTTTGGTCAGCCGCAGCAATCCATCTGTTTTGATAAGTGAACTCGCGGCCGATAATATTGTCGCGTTTAACTACCAGGCGGACGTCATGGATCGAGATCGGCTGCATGAAACAGCAGCAACGGTCGAGGGCAAGCATGGGCCGATCGATGTTCTCATAAACATGGCCGGCGGCAACCGGTCGGGAGCTACCACCAGTTCGGAACGGACATTTTTTGACCTGAGCATTGACGAAATCGAAGAGGTCATCGCGCTGAATCTTTTTGGCGGCGCCATTATTCCATGCCAGTCGTTTGGCCGGCAGATGACGAAAAACCCCAATGGCGGCTCGATTATCAACATTTCGTCGATGGCGGCCACGCGCCCGCTTACGCGGATTGTTGGATATGCGGCGGCAAAAGCCGCAGTGGAGAACTTCACTAAGTGGCTGGCGGTTTCCGTTGCGCAGGGCGGCTCGCCAAAGCTGCGCGTCAATGCGATCGCTCCGGGCTTCTTTCTCTCGGAACAAAACCGATACCTCCTTTACGACGAGCGCGGGCAGCCGAGGAAGCGGTGTGAATCGATCATTGAACACACGCCTATGGGGCGTCTCGGCTCCAAAGACGACTTGCTGGGAGCCGCACTTTTTCTCGCATCGGCGGCGAGCGCTTTTGTGACCGGAACGGTGATAGCGGTGGATGGTGGCTTTGGGGCATTTTCGGGTGTATGATGAGTCCTGTAGGCTCGATAAAGAATCAAAATGCTGAAACACGAAAACCCGGAAACGAATAATCGAGCGTTCTTCGACTTGCAGGTCAATGGCTATGCGGGCGTCGATTTCAACAGCGACGGACTGACTGCGGAGATGCTGCACAGTGTGTGCGAGCGTATGGAGCGCGACGGGGTCGAAGGACTCCTCGCCACGATTATCACGGATGATCTGGATAAAATGGCGAGCCGTCTGGCAAATCTGGTTCGTCTGCGCGAGGAGTCGCCGATCGCCCGGCGTCTGATTTATGGTCTTCATATCGAAGGACCGTTTCTGAGTCCGGAGACGGGTTATCGTGGCGCCCATCCGGCCCACGCTATCCGTACGCCTAATGCCGGCGATATGTCACGTCTGCTAGATGCCGGGGCTGGATTGGTTCGGCTGGTCACACTGGCGCCGGAATACGACAATGGGCAAAGCGTGACGAAGATGCTTGTGGATTCCCAGGTGGTTGTCTCCGCCGGCCACTGCAATCCGAGCCTTAATGAACTGAGCCGCGCCATTGACGCCGGCCTCTCCATGTTCACGCATCTTGGAAACGCTACGCCAATGTTATTACATCGCCACGATAATATTATTCAGCGGGCTTTGAGTCTGTCCGACCGACTGTGGGTGTGTTTTATCGCCGACGGCGCGCACATTGCTTTTCCGGCGCTGTCGAATTACCTCCGAGCCGTTGGGCCCGAACGCGCCATCGTGGTCACGGACGCCGTCGCGCCGGCGGGATTGGGACCGGGCCGCTATCAATACTTCGATTGGGACGTCACGATTGGGGAGGATCTGGTCGCCATGGCGCCGGATGGATCGCATCTCATTGGGTCCGTCGTCACGATGCCCAAGGCGTTTGACAACTTGAGATCGGCGTGTGGATTGACGGAAGAAGAGGCGCTGCGATTGACTTCGCACAATCCGCGCCGGGCGATTACGGGATCCAAGGAGGCATAAGGCGCGCATTTCGCTCAGCGAATTTGTCTTGACATGACGATTGATAATCAGTTATAATCAGACAATCTACTATACGTATAGTGTTGAGCTTATGAAAAACAAACCGACGATGAAGGAAGTGGCCAAGGCGGCCGGTGTCTCCTGGCCTACTGTCTCTTACGTGTTCAATAATTCGCGCCGAGTCAGCGACAAGACGCGTGAGCACGTACTCAATACGGCGCTTGAGCTTGGGTATACACCCGACATCATGGCGCGAGGCTTGGCGACCAGCCGATCTTACACAATCGGCATTCTCTTCAACGAATTCAATTTCAGCACGTCGATCCCTATTATTGCCGCGATTGAAGAAGCGGCGCGCTCCTATAATTATCGGCTCGTGCTCGCGCTGCAAGGCCGAGAGCCAAAAGAAGCGATGCTGGATCTTCAGGACCTGACCGCAAGACGAATGGACGGGATTATCTTCGTCTCGTCAACGGATAATCTGGACCCCGCCATCGTGGAGGCGCTCGGCGCCGCTCGGATCCCGATATTACTCGCGTACACGTCTCCGCCGAACCTCGCCATGGTTGACAGTGTCTTGCCCGACCACGTTCAGGGTGGATTGATCGCCACGCGCCATCTGCTGAGCCAGGGACGACGCCGTCTGGCGTTTATCGGATCGGACGAGAACAACAACGCTACCCGCAAGCGCGTTGCCGGGTTTCTGCGCGCACATGAGGAGATGCAGGTCGAGTACGACCCAGCGATGATCGTGTATGGCGAGTATACGGCCCCGTCTGGCCGTGAAGCCGCCCGCAACTTGATTGCATCGCATCGGCCCGACGCGATCTTCGCCGCGGACGACAACATCGCCGTTGGCGCATTGCAGGCGTGCCAGGCGGCGGGGATGAAAGTTCCGGAAGACATCGCTATTGTGGGATTCGACAACTCGGCGCTTTGCGACATCATTCTGCCGACAATCACCAGCGTGGCGATGCCGTTCGATAAGATCGGACGATTGTGCTTGGAGCGAATGATCTATCGCTTGCAGCAGCCCGACGATTGGAAGCCCGAACAGACAATACTGCCCTGCTCTGTTGTGAGCCGGGAGACAAGCTGACGTGTTTGAATGTGGGAAAGGCAAATAATCAGATGGAAGTAGCGGTGATTACGGATGAGATCGACAGCGATCCCGAACGCGCGGCGGCGGTGATGTCGGACTGCGGCGTTCGAGTCGCGGAGCTCAGGCAGATTTGGGACAAGAACATCGTGGATGCGCCGGTCAAATACTGGCGTCGTGCAAAAGATATCTTTGCACGACAGGGAATCACTGTCGCCGGTATTGCTTCGCCGTTCTACAAGTGCGACCTGCCAGGCGATCCGTCTCACACGCCTGCGGGAAGGCTGCACAATGCCGAAGTGCGCGGTCTGGATGGGCAGGCGGACGTTCTTGCGCGAGCCATTGAAGCGGCGCATTTCTTTGATGCATCTCTGGTGCGGGTCTTCTCATTCTGGCGGCGCGGCGAGATGACCCCAGAGGTCGAAGATACGATCGTTGACGCCTTTCGGGAGCCTGCGGCGACTGCCGCGAGCGCCGGCATTGTCCTTGGCATTGAGAATGAGGGCGCCTGTTATATCGGGACTGGCGAACAACTGGGCAGGGTTTTGCGCCGGATCGATTCGGATTCCGTCAAGGCGATTTGGGATCCCGGCAACGCATTTCTCGACGGCGACGAGCCGTATCCACGCGGCTACCATGCGGTCAGTGATTTGATCGCTCACGTGCATGTGAAAGACTACCGGATGGCGCCGGGAAAAAAATCGCCCGAATGGGCGGTCGTGGGCGAGGGGGATATCGATTATCTCGGACAGCTGAGCGCTCTGAAGAAATCCGGGTACGCCGGTTATCTGTCCTTGGAAACGCACTATGAAGGCTCGTGGTCAAAGGAGGCGGCCAGCCGTTTATGTCTTGAAAAGCTGATCGATCTCGTAGGAAATCAAGAATGAAAATGAAAATTGACATCAGTGAAACAAAACAGGACGCCGGCGTCAAAGCGGCGCGCGAGGGCGCGCAGCAGATCCGGCAGGCGATTGACAGAGAGGGAACCGCGCAGATTGTGTTAGCCGCCGCAGCCTCACAGTTTGAGATGTTCGCGGAATTGGTGACGTCTCCAGAAATCGATTGGAGCAAAGTCACGGCGTTTCACCTCGACGAATACGTTGGCCTGCCGCCGACGCATCCGGCGTCGTTCCGACGGTTTCTCACGGAGCGCTTCATCAATGTCCTACCTCAGCCGCTGGCGGACTTCCATTTCATCCAGGCGGACAATGATCTCAAATTCGAGTGCCGCCGAATAGGCGACCTTCTCAATCAATCTCCCACCGATGTGGCTTTCATCGGGATCGGCGAGAATGGCCATATCGCCTTCAACGATCCGCCGGCGGATTTTACAACTCGCGAGGCGTACCTCGTTGTCGACCTCGACGAAGCTTGCCGTCGCCAACAACTAGGCGAGGGATGGTTTCCGGCACTCGACGATGTTCCCACCAAGGCGATCTCGATGTCGGCGCCGCAGATCTTCCAGGCCCGACGGATTGTTTGCACCGTCCTGGACAAACGCAAGGCCGGCGCTGTCCGCGACACCGTTCAAGGCCCGGTCACGACGGACGTTCCGGCATCGATATTGCAGGACCATCCCGCAGTCACGCTTTATCTGGATCACCCAGCGGCGTCGCTGCTCAGAACGCGCGCAGGGGAGACACTGATGCGACAAAGCCCACTCCTGCCGGCATTACCCCCCCGCCGATAATTAGGATATTTGCGTAAGGCCGCCGTTTAATTTTACTATACGTATAGCTTGTTCGCGACGAACGAGCGTCTCCAAGGAGCAGATCTTGAAACCATTGCAGCATCAGTTCGTCTCAGTATTGAGCGTCGCCACGCTCCTGGTCGCCAGCGTTATGACGGTTAACGCGCAGACCATCGATTGGGCCGGGTACACGTGGAACGTGACCCAGAGCGATCGGGTCGGCGATGGAACCGTCAAAGGCAATCTGAGTAATGTCCTTGTGGACGACAGTGGAGATCTTCATTTGAAGCTGAGTAACGCAAACGGAGTCTGGACCGGCGCCGAGCTTGGAACCTCGAAGAACCTGGGTTTTGGAAGTTACTACTGGATCTTCGACGCTCCCCTGACCACGTTTGAGCCGCAGGTAGTCTTAGGAGCCTTTACGTATGGACCGGCTGCCGGGATCGGGAAGGACGCATCGAACGAGATCGATATCGAGTTCTCCAAATGGAATGTGGCCACCAACGTCAACAACGGCGATTTCAATATCTTTCCGGCGACGGGAGGGACAAAGGGCGTCAATTCTTCGAACCTCTGGAACTGGACTTCGGGGACGGTTGCGACTTGCCGTATCGACTGGACGCCTACCAGCGTGACCGAAAGTGTTTGGTCCGGTGTCGTGGATGTCAACGCTCCCACAAGCTCTGCGAAGGTGAAGTGGATCTACAACGGCGCCGCGAGCGCCATTCCACAGGCGGCGGTCCCATTTCTGTTCAATCTGTGGACCTATGGATCTGCCCCGACCCAGGCCATGGATGTTACGGTCAAGAGCTTCCAATATATTCCCGCCCCGTCGCTTCCGGGCGCTCCCTCGGATCTCAGCGCAGCGCCTGGCCCGCATCTGACTACGCTCAACTGGACGGCCGGCAGCGGCGCGACCTCATACAACATCTACCGTGGCTATAGCATCGGGACCGTGGCCGCGACGCCAGTCGCCACGGGCGTTGCCGCCGCGAGCTATACGGATTATGGGCTGACGACCGGCAACCGATACTTCTACAAGGTAGCCGCGGTTAACAGCGCCGGCGTCAGCGGACAATCGAACGTAGTCGTGTCCGTTCCGAAGTAACAGCGCGATGAATGTATCGTGCGATCTGCGTGGTTATAAAAATACTATACGTATAGTGAAATTTAACAGGCTAAACAAGACGCAGAGTTATTATGACCGAATGGAAGGAGGCCTGCTGAATTGGTTTGACGCAGAGGGATAGAGCATAACGCACGGCGCTCAGCGAGTGCAAGGGGTAAATGTATGAAACAGATTCGTCGGATTTTTAGATCGGCGCTAGGAGTCATCGCACTGTCGGCCGCCACCATATTGCCGGTTCAAGCGGCGACCGTTACCTGGGCGGGTTATTTGTGGGATGTGAATACCGGCAACGGCATCGGCTCCGGGATTGTCTCGGGCAACGTCAGCAATGTCTCCGTGGACGGCAGCGGGGATCTTCATTTGAAGATGACCAGTTCCGGCGGCGTCTGGACCGGCGCGGAGCTTGGCACGAGTTCCAATCTGGGTTTTGGCAGTTACTACTGGGTGTTCTCCGGCCCCCTCACCACGTTTGAGCCGCAGGTAGTCCTGGGCGGCTTCACGTATGGACCGACCCATGGCATTGGAGCGGACGGAACGAACGAAATCGATGTCGAGTTCTCGAAATGGAACGTGAGCACAAACGTAAACAACGGCGACTTCAACATCTTCCCGGCGACGGGAGGGACGAAGGGCGTCAATTCTTCAAATCTGTGGAACTGGACCTCAGGGACTGTGGCGACTTGCCGCATCGACTGGACGCCCACCAGCGTAACCGAAAGTGTTTGGTCCGGCGTTGCCTCCACGACTGCTTCCACGGGCACAGCTGCGGTGACCTGGAC
>JAOQAA010000081.1 GCA_025963815.1 Capsulimonas sp. | reverse complement strand
TCGCGCTCAGGGAAAGCAGCCAGGCGCTGAACAAATCCAATGAGACCCTGGAGGACCGAATCACCGAGCGCACACAGGAGCTGACCGGAGCCCAGGCCGAAATGTCCGGACTGCTGGCGCATCTGCGTAAAGTCATGCTCCAGGTGAAGCACAGCGCCGACACCGTCTCGGACACCGGCGCGTCCCTCGCCGCAGCGGCAGGGCAGACCGGCGGCGTGGCGATCCAGATCGAGCAGTCAATGCAGCAAGTGACGGAGACCGCACGGGGTGCGGCGAGGGCCAGCGCAGAAATGTCGGCGCGCAGCCAGTCGCAGCGCACCGGAGTCGCCAATGCGGATGCATCGATCCAGCAGACCGCGATGGCGATCGAATCGCTGGCGCAGTCCGCCGATCAAGTCGCCTCGGCCGCCAATCAAGCCACGAGCATCGCGAAAAGTGGCGGCAAAGCGCTGGAGCAGACGATCGATCGGATGGGACGCATCCAAACACAGGTGGAAGCGAGCGCCAATGCGATCCAGGAACTGGGACGCCAGGGCAAGCAGATCGGCGCAATCGTGCAGACGATCGATCAGATCGCCGAGCAAACAAACCTGCTCGCCTTGAACGCATCCATCGAAGCGGCCAGGGCCGGCGAGCATGGCCGCGGCTTCGCTGTGGTCGCCAATGAAGTGCGCAAGCTCGCCGAGCGTTCGACCGCCGCGACCAAGGATATCAGCAGCCTTGTCGGCGGCATCCAAAAGGGAGTTGCGGACGCCGTTCGCTCGATTGAAGCGAGCAGCGCCGAGGTTGCCGAAGGAGCGAGCCAGAGCCAGGAGACCCGAACGGCGCTGGCGCAGATCCTCCAGGCGGCCGAACTGGTCGCCAGCGAAGTCCGCGCCGTCTCAGAGACCGCCGGCGGCATGAACAGCACGATCCAGAGCGCTCGCACCACGGTCGCCGCCGTGCGGGACGCCGCAGAAGAAAACCAGATGGCCGTGGAAACACTGCGCGCCGCAGCGTCCGATGTCTCCGAAAGCGCCCAATTCGTCTCGGGACTCGTCGGCGACCAAACCGTCGGACTGGCGCAAGTCGCTACCGCCGCCGACAGTCTCAATTCCATGGCGGCCGCGCTCGATGAGCTGATCCGGCAATTCCCGCTGGACGGCGTATCCGAAGCGCCGGCGTCCCGAGCAGCGCTGCTCAAGGCTGCTTAAGTTAAAATATAAAACACGACAGGAACGACCCAAAGATGACCATCAAAAACGCGATCTCCGCCCTAGCTCTTTGCGCCGCCCTCGCTTGCGGAGTCAGCGCCCATGCGCAGGGGAGCCTCACCTGCCCCGTCACAAAGCTTAGCATTCCGTCGGCAAAAGCCGCCATCGGCAAGAGCGTCTACAAGAAGAAGACTTATTACTTCTGCACATCGAACTGCAAAATGCTGTTCGACAAGACCCCCGCAAAATTCGCCGGCAAGGGCCACTAAATCCGGCACAGGCTTCTAAATACTGAGGGCGGCGCGCAAGCCGCCGTCCCGTCTCCACCGAATCATCCCGGCAAGCCTTAGGGCCTGCCGGGATGATGCATTCTCGGCCCGGCCACTTCCTCACTCTCCTGCAACTTTTCCCTCCCGAACGAGTCTCACTTACTGACAGGCGATCCGAGAAATCTTAGCAGCTCATCGCTCAGGCGACGGCGTTTCGAACTCCGCCGTGGCATACTATCATAGGAATGTTTGCGCAGCCGCGGATGCGGCGGGAGGCGGTATCGATGAAATGGATTTGGGCGATCGCAGCAGCCGTGACGATCGGCGCGCTCGGTGGATGCGCTCCGACGCAGACGACGCAGCAAAACGGCGATCCAGGCTCGACGGATACGGCGCCGGCGGCGGATTTCACAATCCTCTCCGGCTCGGAAAACAAGCCGCTGGAGCCGATCATCCAAAAGTACGCTCAGGATCATCATCTGACTGTTCGAATGAATTACTCCGGCTCCGTGGATATCATGCAGAAGCTGGAGAGCAACACCATCACGGACAACGCGGTCTGGACCGCGAACTCCCTCTGGAACACCCTCGGCGACAAGCATAAACTCGTCAAGCATTCCGAAAGCATCATGCGCACGCCCGTGGTGTTCGGCGTCAAGAAGTCCGTCGCGGCCAAGCTTGGCTGGGTGGGCAAGCCCGTCACCGTTGAGCAGATCCTGAACGCCGCCGAAGCGGGTAAGCTGCGTTATATGATGACGTCGGCGACGCAAAGCAACTCGGGCGCGTCAGCCTACATCGGATACCTTTACGCCTTCTCCGGCAAGCCCGAAGTCCTCACGATGGCGCAGCTGCAAAAGCCCGAGCTTCAGTCGAAGATCAAGCGCATTCTCAGCACCGTCAACCGTTCGGCCGGCAGTTCCGGCTGGCTGAAGGATCTCTTTCTTTCGAAGTACGACAGCTACGACGGCATGGTCAATTACGAATCGGTGATCATCGACGCCGACCGGGAGTTGGTAGCGTCGGGCAAAGAGCCGCTGTATGTGATCTATCCCGTCGACGGCCTCACGATCGCCGACTCCCCGCTGGGATACATCGACAAAGGGGACGCCGCGAAGGAAAAGCAGTTCCTCGACTTGCAGCAATATCTTCTGTCGCCGCCGATCCAGCAGCAGCTTCTCGCGCAGGGACGGCGCGTCGGTTTAGTCGGCATGTCGCTCACAAACGCCGATGCTTCCGTCTTCAATCCCGATTGGGGGATCGACGCCAAACGCGTCCTCTCTCCCATTCGTTACCCCAGCGCCGAAGTGCTGCGGGCGGCGCTCAATCTCTATCAAAGCGCCCTGCGCAAACCGTCGCTCACTGTGTACTGCCTGGACTTCTCCGGCAGCATGCAGGGGAACGGAGAAGAAGAACTGAAGTCCGCCATGCGTCTTCTGCTCGATCAACAGCAGGCCAAGCAGCAGCTTCTGCAAGCCTCGCCGCAGGACAAAACCACCGTCATCGCCTTCAGCGACCATATTCTGGGCGAATGGTCGGCGTCAGGCAACGATCCCGATGCACTGAGCGCGCTCGACGCCAAGATCAACGCGCTGAACGCTGAGGGCGGCACAGACATCTACCATCCCGCGATGCGCGCCTTCGACATCATCAAGGCGCAGCCGAATCTCGAACAGAACTTCCCCGCGGTCATTTTGATGACCGACGGGCAGTCGAACACGAACCTGTTCGGCCAGTTCACCCAGCATGTCGACACGATGGGATTGAAGACGGATGTTCCTGTCTTCGCCATTCTCTTCGGCGAAGCGGACAAAAGCCAATTGCAGCAGATGACGGATCACACGTCGGGCAAGATCTTCGACGGATCGAAGAACCTCGCCGGCGCGTTCCGCGAAGTCAAGGGTTACAATTAAGGAGCGTTTTGTGACGCAAGGTACGAACCCGTCGGGACAGAAGCCCTCCGGACAGTCGGACATCATTCCAGGCGTCATCGCCGCCGTCGCGCTGGCGCTGCTCGTGGAGCTGGTGCACATGCACCCGATTCTTGCCGTCGTGCTCGCGGGCCTGATCTACTGGGGAGCGTCACTCATGATGCGCCAACCTCCGGCTCCCGTTCAGGTGTCCGAGAAGCAATTGGCCGCGCAATTGAACCAGCTTGGACAAAGCCTGGTAAACCGGGAGATCGAACGGCGCGTCCGCGATATCGCCGCCCGCGCCGCCTCCATTCTCGCCTATCTCGATCTGAACCCGGATCAGGACGCGCACTGGCGGGAGTACATCCGCGAATGCCTGGTCGCCACGATCGAAAACACCCAGCGCTTCGCGGCCCTCGCCGGACGGCTGCGCGATCCCTCGCACCCAGCGATCCGAGACTTCACCGACTATATCACGTCAGTGCTCAAGACGCT
>JAOQAA010000018.1 GCA_025963815.1 Capsulimonas sp. | reverse complement strand
ACCCCTCCCTTGAAGCAGGGAAGGGTTGGAAAGAGATTCTCGGACGAATGCTGCCTGCGATAACAAAATCCTAATACCCTTCCCTGCTTCAAGGGAGGGGTGGCGCGAAGCGCCGGGGTAGGTCATACGCGAAGCGCGAAAAGCGGTCTCTCAGAATCACATGCAAGTAAACATCCTCCTATTCGCCAGCTATCAGGACGCCGCCGGAACCGACAAGCTCACGCTGGATCTCCCCGAGAGTGCTTCCGTCGCCGACTGCACTAAGGCGCTTGCCGGCCGGTTCCCCGCTTTGGCGCCGCGCCTGCCCGCCGGACGTGTGGCGGTCAACGCCGACTTCGCGAAGGATGCGACCGTGTTACGCGATGGCGACGAAGTGGCGTTCCTGCCGCCAATGAGCGGAGGGTAACACATGGCGGCGATCTTTCTTTCTGATGATCCGATCCAAAGCGTCGATGAGCTTGGCGCGCTGCTGAGCGATCCCGAGGCGGGGGCGCTGGTCACGTTTTCCGGCACGGTGCGCGGCAGCACAAAGGGACGGCGGGTGACGCATCTGGAATATGAGACCTACCGGCCTCTGGCGGAGAAGCAGCTGGCTCTGCTGGCGGAGGAGGCGCGTGCGCGCTGGGGCGTGACGTGCGCCATCGCGCATCGCCTGGGCAAAGTCGCGGTCGGGGAACTCAGTATCACGATCGCCGTGGCGTCGGCGCACCGAGCGGAGGCGTTCGAGGCGTGCCGATGGCTGATGGACAGTTTGAAGACGACGGTTCCGATTTGGAAAAAAGAACATTTTGACGGCGGCGCGCAGTGGATCGAAGGCTCGGACGCCGTTCCTTCCCCGCCGTCCCCCACGCATCTCTCATGAACGACCACCGACTGTACGAACAGGACGCCCCCACCGGGTTTGGCCCCATCACGATCCGACACATGGTTCTGGAGGATATCGAGGAAGTCGCGCGGCTGGAGCGTCGCAGCAACGCCCTTCCCTGGAGCCTGAACGCCTACGCCACCGAGATCGGCAACACCGTCGCGCATTATCTGATCGCACGGGACCGCGACGGGACGCTGGTCGGCTACGGCGGCATGTGGATCGTGATGGACGAAGCGCACTTCACCAATATCGCCGTGGACCCTTCAGCGCGGCGGCGCAAGATCGGCGAGCGCTTACTGCTAAGCCTTTTGCAGTACGGCGTCGAGCATGGAACCCTGCGGGCGACCCTGGAAGTGCGCGAGCGTAACAAGGTCGCGCATAACCTCTATCTCAAGCACGGGTTCGAAGACGTCTCCGTTCGCAAGAACTATTACAGCGACAACCAGGAAAACGCGGTCATCATGTGGCTGGAAAATATGGCGTCGCCCGAATACTGCGAGCACATGCGCCGCGGCATGGAGATCGCGGACGCCTGGGACGCGGCGAACACACCATGAACATTCTCGGCATTGAAACCTCCTGTGACGAGACTTCCGTCGCCATCGTCCGCGACGGCTCGGATGTCCGCAGCAGCATTATCGCCTCACAGGCGGACCTGCACGCCAAAACCGGCGGCGTCGTCCCCGAAGTCGCCTCAAGACAGCATCTCGAACAGATGAACGCGGTCATCGCCGAGGGACTGAATACCGCAGGCCTCACGTTCCAGGACATCGACGCGATCGCCGTCGCAAACCGCCCCGGCCTGCTTGGCGCACTGCTGGTCGGCGTCTCAGCGGCGAAGGCGCTCGCCTATGCCCTGCGCATTCCTCTCATCGGCGTCCACCACATTGAGGCGCATATCTACGCGAACTGGCTGGTCGATCCCGCGATTGAGTTTCCCGTCGTCTGCCTCGTCGTCTCCGGCGGCCACACCGAAATCTTTCTCGTGCGCGGCCATGGCGACTACCAGATTATCGGGCGCACCCGCGACGACGCCGCCGGCGAAGCGTTCGACAAAAGCGCCCGCCTGCTGGGCATCCCCTACCCCGGCGGCGTCCTGATCGATAAGCTCGCCCGCGAGCAGCATGGGAACACGCAAGCCGTGAAACTGCCTCGCGCCCGTCTCGGCTCGGACTCCTATGACTTCTCCTTCAGCGGTTTGAAGACAGCAGTCGCCAACGCCGTCGCCGATCCCGCCAATTCCGAAGTCACGCAGCCCGATTGGGCGGCCTCCGTACAGGAAGCAATCGTCGACGTACTCGTCGAAAAGACGATCCGGGCGGCCAAAACAAACAACGCACGACGCGTTCTGATTGCGGGCGGCGTCGCCGCCAACTCACGCCTCAACGAGCTGATGCAGGCCGCATGCGACAAAGCCGGTCTCCCCCTCACCGCGCCTCCTCCCGTTTATTGCACGGACAACGCCGCCATGATCGCCTGTGCTGGGTACTATCACTTATTGGCCGGCCGCCGCGACACGCTGGAACTCGACACGCTTTCTTCGGAGCGGCTGGCGTAGCCCTCACCCTGGACATCCCTCTCCCGGAGGAGAGGGATGTCCAGGGTTTGGAAGCCGAACGTGGCTTCGCACGAGGCGTCCAATTTTATGAAAGCAGTTGTGCAGCACGTTTTGCCCTCGATCTTTGGACACCCCTCCCCCAGGGCTTTAGCCGGGCGGGAGAGGGGCCGGGGGTGAGGGATAAGCATCTCCAAGGACACTATCTATGACCGTTATCTCCTCGCGAGACCGAACCATCGCACTGATTGCCCTCGCCGCGACGATTGCGTCGGGCGTTCTGATCTCTCTTCACGTCAACCCCGTGATTTTATTTGTGATTACCGCCGTCGCGCTCGCCATGCTGGCGTCGATGGTGGGATCAGCCACGGAGCAGCTAGGCGGCAAGCTTGGCCCCGGCGCGACAGGGGTGCTCCAGAGCGCCCTTGGGAATTTGCCCGAGCTGTTTATCTGTATCTTTGCTCTGAGACAAGGGTTGGTAACGGTTGTTCAGTCGGCGCTAATCGGCTCGATCCTCGCGAACTCGCTGCTTGTGCTCGGCCTGGCGTTTCTTGCGGGCGGCTTGAAGAACGGCACACAGAAGTTCGGCAAGCAGCAGCCACGCATGATCGCCTCGCTAATGCTGCTGGCGGTGTCGGCGCTGATGATTCCCACGCTCGCGCATGAGCTTCATACGCCTGCGGGACGCCATCCAGAGACGATGAGCATCGTCGCCGCCATCGTCCTGCTCCTCGTATTCCTGTCCAGCATCCCAGTCTCCCTTAAAGGCGGGGCGCTGACGCCCTCGGACTGCGAGCCGGAAGCCCATACGCATGCGGTGTGGCCGGTCGGTCTTTCCGTGGGGACATTGCTCTTCGCGGGGATCGGAGCGGCGCTCGTCTCGGATTGGTTCGTCGAAGCGCTGAAGCCCGCGATCCAGATCCTGCACCTGTCCGAGGCGTTCACGGGCTTAGTTGTCGTAGCGATTGCGGGCAACGCGGTCGAAAACGTGGTAGGAATTCAGCTGGCCGTCAAGAACCAGATGGACTTCGCCGTCAGCGTCATTCTCAACAGCTCGCTTCAGGTGGCGCTGGGGTTGATCCCCGCCCTGGTGATCCTGAGCCTGTTCCTGGGTGGCGCGCATCTCACGCTTGTGCTCACGCCTCTACTGATCGCGGTCCTCGCGCTGTCGGCCATCGTCACGACGGTCATCGTCTACGACGGCGAATCGATCTGGCTGGAGGGCGCGGCGCTGATCGGCCTCTATGTGATCATCGCCGCCGCCTTCTGGTGGGGGTAACGCCCATGCTGTCCATCACGCCGTTTCCTGCGATCGAAACGCCTCGCTTGTCTCTGCGCGAGACGCGTTTCGACGACGCCCCGGCCCTCTTTCGTATTCTCTCCCAGCCGGAAGTCGTGCGCCATTATAACATCGGGCCACTTGCCAACGTGGACGAAGCGCGAGCCATTGTCACACGCCGCCGGCAATCTCATTTGCAGGGAACTCGCATCCGCTGGGCGATCGCCCTCAAAGAGAACGATCAGGTCATTGGCTCGTGTGGATATGTCCATCCCGACAGCCAATCACGACAGGCTGAAATCGGATATGAGCTGGATACGGCTTATTGGGGCAAAGGGTTGATGCGTGAGGCGCTTGCGGCGATGCTCGGCTTTGGTTTCGACACAATCGGCCTTCATCGCATCGAAGCGCTCGTCGTTCCCGAGAACACGTCGTCACGACGCCTGCTTGTCACCTTGGGTTTCCAGCAAGAAGGCCTGCTGCGCGAGCGCGGCTTCTGGAAAAACGCATTTCACGATCTGGCGCTCTACTCGTTGCTCGATCGAGAATGGGCCGACTCGGCCAATAAGGACATGATTTAACATGCTGGGACTATTACTCACGGCGGCGCATCTGCTCGCCGCCACACAAGGCGCGCCGCCGCAGATCATCACACACGGCGCCCGAACACGCAAGTGGGTCGTCCTATCGTTCGACGCCTGCGAGACACGCAAGCCGGCGGGGTACGACGCCAAGATCATCGACATCCTCACGCGCACCAACACCCCAGCCACTCTGTTTCTCGGAGGCCACTGGATGGAGACTCACCCGAGCCAAACGCGCGCCCTCGCCGCCAACCCTTTGTTCGAACTGGGCGACCACTCCTACCTGCACCCACACATGACGAAGATCACGACGGCGCAGATTGACGATGATCTCCGCAAGACACAAGCCGTGCATCGCCAACTGACCGGCCGCGAAGCCACCCTCTTCCGCCCCCCCTACGGCGAGTACAACGCCACCGTCTTAAAAGAAGCCGCGCGCTTCGGCATGCAGTCCGTGACCTGGGAAGTCGTGACAGGCGATCCAGACAAGCACGTCCAGGCGCGCGACATCACCCGCGCGGTCCTGCGCCAAACGAAGCCCGGCTCCATCGTGATCATGCACGTCAACGGCCGAGGCTGGCATACCGCCGAAGCCCTGCCGGCGGTGATTGCGGGTCTTAAGAAGAAGGGATATACGTTCGCGCGGCTGTCGGAGACGCTGAAGTAGACAGTATCACAGCGTAACCAAACCATATGATCAGATCGGCCATTGGTTAATGGAGTCTGCGGGATTAACGGCGCTAAACGACTCGGATAGCCGGCGAATAAATTCGCGCCTAGAAGTGCACGATGTCGGCCTCCGCCGACCCCAGAAACGCATTCGCAAACGTTCTCTGGAGTGTCCGTAGGGACACATCGTGCACTTCTAGGCGCGAATTTATTCGCCGGCCTCTTCTGTGGTCATTGCGTCATGCAATAGGTGAAACGCATTAACCGCCAGCCTCTCTGACCCACATTTCTCATGCGGTAATCAACCCGACTCAATCTCCACGCCCTGCTTCTTCGCCGCTGCCTTGATCCGCCCCTTGATCGTCTCCACCTCGTCGGCGTCGTACTTCCCGGCGTTATCTTTGTGGTTGATATAGCTCCAGGCGGCCCGGATGTGCTTCTCCGTGTCGATTGGATACTTGTGGTTCTTTGGGTCGGCAAACTCCACATCGCCGTACTCGCGTACCCCTTCGTCGGGGTTGACGTCCTCGCGTTTGTCGATCGCCGTGCTTTTTCCTGACATGGGTTTCTCTCCTTTCGTCGTTCGCGGCCAATGCTGCAATGTTCTTTCCCGATATTTGTCCAGAATTAACCTATTGACTACTTGCGTAGTCCTGCGTTATAATATCGCATATGGAGAAATGGATGACCCTCTTATGATGAAGCCGCCGATGCTGGGTGATCAGGAGCTGGAAGTGCTCCGCTATATCACGGACAATAACCCGATCTCGGTGCGCGATGTCGCTGTCAAGTTCGGTGAACCGCTGGGCCTCGCGCGCACCACGATCCTGACGGTGATGGAGCGTCTGCGCAAAAAGGGGTTTCTGACGCGCATGAAATCCGGCGGATCGTTTGAATACGCCCCCGCCGTGGGCAAACAAGACTTGATGCAGAACCTTGTGCACGACTTTGTCAGCCGCACGCTCGGCGGGTCGTTGACCCCGTTTGTCGCGTACCTTTCCGAGAACCAAAATCTGAACGAAGAAGAAGTCGCCGACTTGCAGAAACTGCTGGACGCGATGCAGGCGAAAAAGGGATAAACGCCATGGGCGGCGACGGGATCTCACATTTCATTCCCGCAATGGAACTCTGGGCCTCCACGATGCTGCGCGCCTCCGTACAGGGCGGCGTGCTGATCCTCGCCGTCTGGGCCTTATGCCGCGTCGCGCCGCGCATCCCCGCCCATGTACGCTGCTGGCTCTGGTGGCTGGCGAGCGCAAAGCTCCTCATCAGCCTCTGCTTCGCCGGCGGCGTCGCCGTGCCGCTGCTGCCCCGTGGAACCCACGCTCCCCGCGCCGCCGCGCCGATCGCCAAGCTGTTCCAGCCGGTGCGGCCTTCTTACGACGCCAAGCCGGCCCCAGCCGTCACGCCGACGCCAGCGACGACGCCCATCACTTCTCCAGTTCCCGTCGGCGTCGTAGCTCCCCTTCCCGCTGCTCCCTCGTCCTGGCTGCCGCTGGCGCTGTTCGCGGCGTGGGCCGTCGGCTCGATGGCGATGCTCGTTTGGAACGCCTGCGGCTGGTGGCGCGTGCGCGACGCCATGCGTCGGGCCGAGACGGATGCGCCGGACGCCCTGCGCGAAGAAACAGCCCGGATCGCGGCGCAGATGGGATATCGGACCGAGATCGCCGTGCGGGTGTCCTTGGAGACGGGATCGCCATTTGTCGCCGGTCTTTGGCGCCCTGTGCTGATCGCGCCCTCTACCTTCTCCGAAAAACTTTCCGAGCCGGAGCGGCGCATGGCGCTGGCGCACGAAATCGCGCACCTGCGGCGGTTCGACCTGGCGCTTGGGGCTGTTCCCGCCCTGGCGCGAATGCTCTTGTTCTTTCACCCACTGGCATGGCTGGCGGCGCGTGAGTACGCCGCGACCCGGGAGGAAGCCTGCGACGCCGCCGCGATCGCGGCGACCCAGCTCGACGCTGTGCAGTACGCGCGCCTGCTGCTCAAAGTGATGGCGAATGGCGCGGCGGCGCCCAGCGGCGCGCTCGGGATCAGTCCGGCTTACCATGCCGCCAAACGCCGTCTGCTCCATGTCGCGCGTCCGGGATGGGACACCTCACGCGCCCACACCCGCCTCGCGGCGGCGGCGCTCTGCGGCGCAGGCATGTGCGCGGCGCTGCCGCTGCATGTGACGGCGCGCACGCTGGCGATGACGCATCTCAAGCCGGACGACATGGCCGCGCCGCTTCACTACGTTTTGCAGGATCTTGGCCCCGTCGGCGCATCGGCGTCCATTCGGTTCGCCATCAACGATCGGGGCCAGGTGGCCGGGGCGCGCGATGAACGCGCTCTGCTTTGGGACAACGGCCATGAGACGCCCATCGGCGCCATCGGGCGCTACCATTACGGAGCGGCGCTGGCGATCAACAACTCCGGAACCGTCGCCGCCACATATTACAACTACGACAACTACCCGCACACGCTGCTCTGGCAGGACGGCGCAAAATCGCCCGCGCTGCCATCCAAATATCGTTTCAACGAACCGCACGGCGTCAATGACCTCGGCTGGATCGTCGGCGGCATCCGCACGGGTGGGCATGACGCGCAGGGCGGATTGATGACCCAGGCGTTCCTCCGCGCGGATGGGCAAACGCGCATGCTCGGCACGCTCGGCGGCGATCACAGCACTGCCTACGATGTGAACGACAATGGTCTGGTTGTCGGCAAAGCAGACCTCGCACGCACGTACTTGGAGCGAACGACGCATGGCTTCACCCGTCCCACCCACGCCTTCCTGTGGCGCGACGGCGTGATGCAGGACCTTGGCACGCTCGGCGGCGACAACAGCCTCGCCTGCGCCGTCAACCAGAGCGGCCAGTCTGTTGGCTACTCCGCCACGGACGAAGGAGTGAACCACGCCTGCCTCTGGGACAACGAGCAGGCGGTTGACCTGGGAACCCTGCCCGGCCACGATAACAGCGAAGCCCGCGCGATCAACGACGCCGGCGACGCCGTCGGACGCTCAGGATCCGACGCCGACACCACCCCACCCCGCGCCGTCCTCTGGACCAGCGGCCGCGTGGTGGACCTGAACACCGTCGTGACCAACGCCCCGCAATGGACCCTCCAGTGCGCCGACGGCGTCAATAACTCCGGCCAGATCGTCGGCAAAGGTCTGATTGGCGGCGTCCCCCACGCCTTCGTGCTGACCCCGCAGGCGCCGCCTCAGCGACTTCCTTCAAAACACTGAGGCGTGAAGCTTCCTCTGTCCAATTATCCCGCAAAAACATCGGCGTATGGGTACACTAGCCTTGGTAATGCGCAGACGCGCGACCATCCAGGTGTCCCATGAATCTACAAAAACTCGAAGCAACGGCGCGAGCATTGCTGGCGGACGGCAAAGGCCTCCTCGCAATGGACGAAAGCACCGGCACGGCAAACAAGCGCTTCGCTCCGCTTGGCGTTCCTCAGACCGAAGATGCGCGGCGAGCGTATCGCGACTTGATCGTGACGACGCCGGAGCTGGGCAAAAATATCAGCGGCGCGATTCTTTACGATGAGACGGT
Organism: Capsulimonas sp.; assembly: GCA_025963815.1. Taxonomy (GTDB): domain Bacteria; phylum Armatimonadota; class Armatimonadia; order Armatimonadales; family Capsulimonadaceae; genus Capsulimonas. The sequence continues at coordinate 5,509 of JAOQAA010000018.1, read as the reverse complement.
TCGCCAGAAGACTAAAGACGAACGCCCATTTGTTGAGGCGATCATACAAGCGGGCATCATTCCCGGTATCAAAGTGGACGCCGGCGCGAAAGAGATGGCGGCGCATCCCGGCGAAAAAATTACCGAGGGCCTGGACGGTCTGCGCGAGCGCCTTGCGGAGTACACCGGGCTCGGATTGCGCTTCGCCAAATGGCGCGCCGTGATCACGATTGGCGACGGTATTCCGAGCGATGGGTGCATTGCCGCGAACGCCGACGCGCTGGCGCGTTACGCCGCGCTCTGCCAGGAAGCCGGCTTGGTCCCGATTGTAGAGCCGGAAGTGCTCATGGAGGGAAGCCATACGCTGGAGCAGTGCGCCGAAGTGACGGAGCGCACGCTGAACGTTGTGTTCGATGTGCTGATCCGGCAGCGCGTGGCGCTGGAGGGAATGATCCTGAAGCCGAATATGATCCTTCCCGGCCTGGACTGCCCGGTTCAAAACCCTGTGGAGGAGGTCGCCGACGCGACCGTGTCATGCTTCCTGCGGACCGTGCCCGCCGCAGTTCCCGGCATCGCGTTTCTCTCGGGAGGACAGCCGAGCGAGCTGGCGGCGGAGCGTTTGAACGCCATGAACGTGCGGTTCAAAGAGCGCATGCCGTGGGCGCTGACATTCTCCTTCTCCCGCGCCATTCAGCAGCCAGCGCTGGAGATTTGGGCAGGACGGGACGAAAACATCCCAGCGGCGCAGGCGGCGCTGCTTCATCGCGCCCAATGCAGCCGCGCCGCGCGCCTAGGCGAATACCACCCCGATATGGAAACATCCACCGACCCCGCCACCCCAGGAGAACAATTTTGAGCGACGACGCCCTGCCCCGCATTTACTTAGCCCGCCACGGGGAAACCGAATGGGCGATTACCGGACAGCATACAGGTTTGACCGACATCCCCTTGACCGATCGCGGCCGGCGCAACGCGCAGAGCCTGGGCAAGCGGCTTGATGGCCTCAAATTCGACGCCGTCCTCACCAGCCCGCTGATCCGCGCGCGGCAGACATGCGATCTCGCCGGGTTCGGCGGCCTCGCCCAGCCCGACCCCGATCTTGTGGAGTGGTCGTACGGCGATTATGAGGGATTGCGGACGGTGGACATCCGAAAAGAACGCCCCGACTGGCGCTCGTTTCGCGACGGTTTCCCGGGCGGTGAATCGATTGAGGAAATCAGCGCCCGCGCCGACCGGGTCGTCGCCGCCCTGCGAGCCATTGACGGAAATGTCCTGGTCTTCAGCCACGGACACTTCCTCCGCTTTCTCGCCGCGCGCTGGCTGAACCTGCCCCCGATCGAAGCGCGCCTGTTCGTGCTCACCACGGCGTCGCTGAGTATTCTGGGATACGAACACAACCGCAATGAGCCAGCGATCCGACTCTGGAACGACGACCGGCACACACAAGAATACAATCAAAGGATGATTCGCTCGTGAGTAAACATAAAAGATCGCCAGGGGCGCGCCCGATCCTGGGCGTCGCTCAATCGCGTGTTCGCTCTGCAATTCCCCCTGCAATGTTTGCCGCTGTCATGAAATCCATGGAGAATGAGGCTTATTACGAAGCCTATGTCATGCTTCTGGAAATGGAGCAGCTAGCTCCCCACGACGAAATGGTGCTGGAGATGCTGGCCGAAACCGCTTCGTCCGTCATGGAATACGCTGTGGCGGAACGCGCCGCCTTGAAACTCCATCGATTGAAGCCGCGCGATCGCGAGATTCTCATTACTCTGGCGATGGCGCATGCCGCCAACGGGCGCCCCGCCCTCGCACTGCGAGCTTTTGAGGAAATCGCCGAACGATTTCCCGAGTTAAATACACCAAAATCGCGATCAGAGATCGATATGGTCCGCAAGTTCGTCATCGAGATGCTGGATGAATTCGGCCTTCGCTATCCGGAAAACCTGGACATCCTGCTTCTGCATGAAGAATCGCAAATGCTGCTGGCGCAAGGGGACTATCCGGCGGCCCGGCGGGCGGCGCAGACGCTCCGCGCTCGGTATCCAAACTTTTCTCCCGCAGCAAACAACATGGCTCTTGTTTTCGCCTGCGAAGGGGAGTATGAGAAAGCGATTGCCGCAGCCAAAGAGGCCCTGGAAATCGAGCCGAACGGTATCCATGCGCTGGCGAATCTGATTACGTTTCATTGCCTTCAGGGGCGGCGCGCGGAAGCGGCTCCATATGTGGAGCGCATGAAGAACAGCAAGGCTCCCGCCGCCACGCGCCGCCTGAAAATGGCTGAGGCGCTTTCAGTTTATGGTGATTACAACGGCGTTTTAAGCGTTCAGAAGCAGGAACCGAACATGGACGAGAGTCCATGGACGACGGCCACCGTGCTGCACTACGCGGCGTGCGCCGCCTATCACGTGGATCGGCGAACCACGGCGCGCCGATTCTGGCGGCAGGCCCAGGCGTTGGCGCCGGATATCTCCCTCTATGAGGCCAATCTCGAAGACCTGGATTTGCTTCCCGGCGAGCGACATGGCCCCATCGTGTTCCATCTCTACCAATTTCTGCGCCCTCCAACCATGGCCGCCTTGGTGAAAGCGACCGAAGAAGACGATGAAGATCCCATTCCTGAACGACAGCAATCCATTTATCGGAAGCTGCTCCGCCAGTTCCCGGAGATCACGATGTTCGCACCGATCATCCTCGCAAACTGCGACGAAGACACGATCGGCCTCTTCCTCACCATCGCCCATCACACAGGGGACTCTGGATTGATTGGAGCGGTCAAAGATTTCGCGCTCAGCAAGCGCGGCTCCGATGCGCTGCGCATGGAAGCGCTGTCGATTGTCCGTGAGATGGATCCGAGCAGCGCCGGACCTGTAAAATTCTGGGTACGAGGCGAACAAAAAGAGATTGAGCACTTCGGTTACGAGATTAGGGATGAGCCCACCCCTGAAAGACTTCCCTCAAACGCTCAGAAATTGCTGGAGCAAGGAACGGTAGTCCTGAGAGAGGGGCGGATGGAGGAAGCGGAGCAAACGCTGCGGCGCGCCATGACGTTAGCGCCGGAAAGCTATTCGATCCGCAACAATCTTGCCTCGGCGATGATGGGTCAGGGGCGTTCGGCGGAAGCGCGTGAGATGCTGGAGGAGATCTTTCGGCTCGCCCCAGACTACTTTTTCGGACGCTGCAATCTCGCCGCCATGTACGCTCGTGAAGGCGATATCGTCCGAGCACATGACCTGATACAGCCGCTGCTTACGCAGCGCAAGCTGCACATCACGGAGCTTGTTGCGCTGTGCGGAGCTCAGGTGGAAATTGCGTTTCAGGAAGATGATCTGCCGGGAGCGGAAAAGCTGCTCGACATGGTGGAGCAAGTTTCCCCAGGCAATCCCATGCTGCGGCATCGGGAGCGTCTGGCGCACAAAACACTGTTAACGTCTGTAGAGCAGCTGATCTCCAAACCCAAACGCACGCGACGCAAAAAGCAGGATTGACGCAGCGCCCCAGACAGCCACTCAAAACAGCCTCCTCCCGAACATTCGGCATTGAATGCTCGGGAGGAGGCTGTTTTTGTTTCAGCGGCGAGAGTTAATCGCGCTGAAATCGGCGCAGGCTCGACGCATCCGGACCAAGATAAAGCTTGCGCGCTCCGTCTTCAGTGCGCCACTCCCAACGAAAGGTTCGTGTTTTGCGCTCGTCCGCCGTCATTTCGCGGTCTATCAGATGGCTGCCGGTATTTCCCTTGTAGTGACCGTGTGACGGCTTCAGGGTCATCGTTCCATCGGCGCCGATTGTGGCCCCGCCTTCCTCGGTCGTCGTCGACTCAGTGACGAGGTTGTCCGTGCGCTGATGGATGTAGAAAAAGTACTTGTAGCGTCCATCTTTGGTGAACGTGAACTTGGCCGACATGCCGCTCGGCGACGCCAGCTGTCCCGTGACCGAGTTCTGGTAGTTCACACCGCCGATCGTGGTCCAGCTCCAGGAACCCATCAGGGACGCCGGGGCGGACGCTTTGGCCGCACCAGCGCTGGCTGAGACTTCCCGGACAGTTTGCTCCGTCCGGCGGACCGGAAGGACATCGACATCGCTGATCTCGTTTTTGTCCGCCGCGACATCTGTCCGGCACACAGTCCATGCGAGGAGCACGTTTTTAGTGTCGGTCTCGATCCACATGCCCATCAAGGCGTTGTTCTTATCGCTCGGGATCGCTCCAAATGGCGTAATCCGACCGGGAGCCGCGTCGAACGAGGGCTGGGCTGTGTAAGCGTATCCAGCCTCCTTGAGACTGGACGGCATGTCCTGGATCGGTGTGGCCTCCGCGGGCCACACCAGCACCTCCACTTTGCCCAGGCGCACGCCGCTGCTCTGCGCGACTTTGCGCAGAGCCGTCTCGAACGCGGCGAGGTTGTCTTTGTCCGTGGAGCGGCGCGCGCCGTCCGGAAGCTTGACCTTCGCCAGCTGTGACGTTCGCGCTGGCGCCATGTCCGTTTCCTGCACGGTCTCGGCGCGCGCCGGCGTCAAAGGGACATCGCGCGTCAAACCCCCAATCAGCAATACAAGCAGCACCGCATGTATTCTTTTCATTTTCGATCTCCTTTGATCCGTATTTAATCTGTGTTTATTTATCGCGCAGCGCGTGCGGCAGCATTTCAATGCCGTGACGCGCGGCCAGACGTACAAAGCTTGCGGCGTCTGGACCGGACATCGCTTCCTTGGGAACAAAGCCGTATTGAGCCATCGCCGTCACAAATTCCTCGAAGTTACGTCCCGGCGTGATCAGCATGGTGGCGCGGCCGCCGCCCGGGCTGACGCAGAACCATGCGTGGGCCACGCGGCGCGGGGCAAATACCGTATCACCGACATTGGCGATCACCGTCTCATCGCCGATCTGGAACGCGAAGCGTCCTTCTAAAATATAAAACGTCTCATCCTCACGGCTATGGATATGCGGAGGAACTCCGCCGCCCTGATCCGCATGAACTTCGGCGAAGATGAATGCCCCCGCAGTGGCGTCCGCGCCGACCTTCAAGCGTCCGCGATGATCGCCCATGTCGAAAAACGGTCCCATTCCGCTTGGGATCATATAAGCGCCCAGCGAAGCGTCGGTCTCGACCATACTGTCAGCTATGTTGTTCATGTGATTTGTCCTTATCGTGTATGGGTTATCGCGTCTCTGGGGAGGATTTCACCCCTCGCTCCAAGCCGCTGACAGCCCCATCATACAAGGGCGTCGTGTACATAGCGTGTACGGAAGCGTGTACTTGGCGCAAACACAAAAAAAATCGGAAGAATTTTTATTCTTCCGATGGAGATTCCTATTTTGTTTTGCCCGGCGCTGAGAATGAAATTTACTTCGCTAGCCCATACGCCAGCGCTTCGTCCAAAGTCATTCCGGCCCCTACTGCTTGCTCTTTTGCGAACTTTTCCTCGCCAAGCGCCGTCTGGGCGCGTTCGACATAGGGACTGAAGATGCGCCCGATGATAGATGCACGCAGGGTCTGGTCCGTCCGGCGCAGGTGCTCCACGGCGCCCAGGAGGC
>JAOQAA010000017.1 GCA_025963815.1 Capsulimonas sp. | reverse complement strand
GACTCCTATATCTCCATCGCCGAAGCGCTCGGCCACGGCGGCATCGCCTCCGACGCCGGCGTGAAGATCGAGTGGATCGAGAGCGACGACCTGGAAGAGGACGGCATCGACTTTGCCGCCCGGTTCGCCAATACGGACGCCTTGGTTGTCGCCCCCGGCTTCGGCGCGCGCGGCGTGGAAGGCAAGATCCAGGCGATCAAGTACGCCCGCGAGACCGGCCTGCCCTTCTTCGGCATCTGCTACGGCCTGCAAATGGCCGTCATTGAGTTCGCGCGCCACGGATGCGGCCTGACCGACGCCAACACGGAAGAGGTCAACGCCGACTCGCCGTACCCGGTCGTCCATATCCTGCCCGAGCAGAAGCACGTGACGGACAAGGGCGCCTCGATGCGCCTTGGCTCCTACCCCTGCCACCTCTCGCAGAACAGCATCGCGGCGAAGATGTACGAGAGCGACGTGATTGAAGAGCGCCACCGCCACCGCTACGAAGTCAACAACGAGTACCGCAAGCAACTCAGCAACGCCGGCATGGTCTTCAGCGGCGTCTCGCCTGATTACCGACTGGTGGAGATCGTCGAACTGCCGCAGGACGTCCACCCGTATTTCATCGCGACCCAGTTCCACCCGGAGTTCAAGTCCCGCCCGAACCGCGCGCATCCGCTGTTCGCCGGCCTGGTCGCCGCCGCCCTCAAGCGCCGCCAGGAACTCGACGCCAAAAAGCCCCGCGTGACCGCCACCCCGGTGGACGCGCTCGAAGAAGCCGGCGTGCAGGCGTCGTAACCCGCCATAGACGTGAAGCTCGTGTTGTCAACATCGCCACCGGGTGGCATGCCTGTAGCTCTGGACAGGCATGTATTGCGTACGAAGCAAAACGCGGCGTTTCTTCTCGGTCGTAGCACATGCCTGTCCAGAGCTACAGGCATGGCACCCGGTATCGATTGCAACATGTTGATCGTCAACTTATCTGACGCGCATTGGTCTTAACTCAGTGACCCTATTCGCCGCGACGCTTTCGGCGCTCGCGCCTTTGTTCCTTCTGATCCTGCTGGGATACGCCTTGAAACGGGCGCGTGTGCTGCACAGCGCACACGCGCCCGTTCTCAACGGCCTGGTCGTGAACGCCACCCTGCCCGCCCTGGTCATCCATGGCCTCGCGACCGCCCCCGCCATCCCCGCGCGCACCTTCTGCATCCCGCTCTCGATCGTCCTGACCGAGTGCGTCCTGATGGTCCTGATCCTGATCCTCGGCCGCGTCTGCCGCCTGACCCGCCCGCGCCTCGGCGCGCTCCTCCTGGTCGGCACGTTCGGCAATACGGGCTTCCTCGGCTACCCGATCACGCTCGCGTTGCTCCCGCACCAGTTCCCGGCAGCGATCCTGCTGGACCAGTTCGGCATGAGCGTCCCCCTCAACATCGTCGCCGCCCTCGCCGGCGCGACGCTTGGGACTGCCCGCACCCACGAAAGCCCGCGCAAGAACCTCACGCGCATCGTCCTGTCCCCGATCTTCATCGCCCTACTCATCGGCCTCGCCGCCCACTTTCTGCCCGGCTCCCACGCGGCGCTCGCCACCCCGGTCGGCCAGATCCTCGACAAAACCCTCGGCTACCTCGCGCAGGGCACCACTCCGCTCGTGCTGCTCGCCGTCGGCCTGTCCCTGCGCCCCGAAGCCGCCGGCAAAAGCATCCCCACCCTGCTGCTCAGCTGCGCCCTCAAGCTCATCATCTCCCCCCTGATCATGTGGCCCATCTGCCGCCTCTTCGGCCTCCACGGCGACCTCCTCGCCGTCGGCGTCCTGCTCGCCGCCATGCCCGCCTCCGTCATGTCCTCCGTCTACGCCGCCCACCACGACATGGACGGCGACTACGCCGTGGCGACGGTGTTCGTGTCCACGATTCTGTCCGCGCTGACGATCCCGTGGATGCTGTCGCTGGCGCGGTAAATTCGTTACGATGGCAGAAATAGTAAATACTCAGTGAGGACTGAAACAAGAAAGGCCATCCTAAGGATGGCCTTTCTTCACGTTTGCACACCGAAGCATGCCGTGGCTTGAGACGATGTATTATACCGCATCTCAATTCCTGCCATCTCTCTACATTTTTTTGATACCCCTACGAATATTTTTGGATAGAGGTCTATTCAAATTTGGGTATACTACCCCTATGCGAATTCCAGACGCATAAGTAGAGGCAGATTATTTAAGCAGATGTATTGACACAGATACATTTTGAAGAGGACAATCAGCCCGCCAGCTTCGAGAGATGGTAGTATATTTTTGCACGGAGGCTGATAGCGTACCGGTGTACGCCGTGGCTTGAGACACCATCGGGCGTTAGCGCCAGGGGTTCAACTCCCACAGCCTCCGTTTTTCAATAATATCAGGAGAAACCAATAATGAGAGTCCGATCAAAAACTAAAGCAGTATCTTTAGAAGCTAAGACTACACCCTCAGAACAGCGTGCGGTAGCACTACGCTGGACAAAAGAACTCAGTAAGTCATGGACCCCAGTCTCAGACGTTTTTTTGGAAAAATATCATGAGTTGGGCATCACGACCCCACAGGCGATGTTTGTAATTCAGCTGATTCACTATAAATGGGATGAAAAAGCGCCTTATCCTAGTTTTAAATCGTTGGCAAAAAAAATGGGAGTTAGTATTACTACTGCACGCGGCTATGCGCGAGAATTAGAACATCGAAAGTATTTGCACAGAGAGATAAGGGTTGACGATACAAATATATTTCATTTACAGCCTCTTTTTCGAGCGCTTGAGCCTTTTGCAAAAAAAGAAACAAATATTGATTAATTTTCAACGTAGTCAACTTATTATTTGCGTTATGAATAAAATACAGGTTGATGATGACTAGGCGTTGCGTTTGCGATAAAGAGCAATATATTTACACAAGTCAAAGGAGAAATAAATATCACAATGCTAGAAAATTTCGAAGCTGAGGCTCAGCCAGAATCTCCTGTACTAGTTATCCATCATGTTTTACCGAAATTTGAGAAACGAGAGAATGGCTCAGTTGCTTTTGACCCTCGCTATTTCTTTTATGGTATTAATTCTTGGATTAATCGAAATCACGTTGACCGCATAATTCTCACAAAAGAATTCCCTGACGATTTATTATATCCAGAACTAGAGAATATCCCGAATATCTGTATTGAAGAATGGGCATGGGATTCTTGTGGTGATAATGAGTTTAGGAAAGATATTGCAAAGAGACTGGGCTTACAAGAAAATGATATTGTTGAACATCACGCTGGAGAACCACATTTTAGCGTCATCTCACCTTGGATGAAAACACTTATTGGATGTCAAATAACAATTATGGGAGGTTTTCGTTACGAGTGTGTACAGGCGTTAACTGAGGCATTCAGCAGTATGGAGATAAATTGCGATGAGTATGACGATTTAATTTATCCGAAGACCTGTATCGAAGACTAGAAAGATTTTAGCCTTACCGATCCCAGCGCACTTCCGCCAAGTTGTACCATGTTCCGAATGGCCAGTTGCCGCAGCGCAGCCAGCCGCGCAGGGCTGCGCGTTCAAGCGCTTAGCCCACGTTGCTTCGCCGCGCCGAACACCTTAGCGCACGCAAGCCCCAATAGGAACTGAACCAAGCCGATACCGCCGACGATGGCGCTGGCGCCCCACAGGGAGAAGAAGCCGTTCACTTCGGCGTCGGCGGGGTTGCTGGGAGAGTAGTAGACGTCTACCGTCTCGCCGACGTGGTAGCTGGGGGGACTGGAGCTGGAGCCGGAGGTTTCGGTCCACTGCTTGCCGGTTTGGTCGTGGAAGGTGTAGGTGGGCGCGTAGGTGCGACCGCTGGAACTGGTACTGGTGTGGCCCAACATGGCGATGACGGTTCCCTGCGTGTGCTGGGCGTGGCTGAGGAACTGCTGCCGTTTGAGCGCCAAGCCTCCGCCGACGATCATGAGCAGCAGCCCCAGGCCCACGAAGAACCAGCCGATCCGCGCGCCTGTTTTGGGACTTCCACCGGGGCTCATGCCGATCATCCCACGGCGATTGTCGTTCATCGTACTCATGCAGTTCCTCCGAAACGTTTGATTGTTCGGTATACCCAGCGTAGGGGCGATATTATGCGATTATCGATCCCAGCGCGCTTCCGCTACGTTTTCCTGCAACCCAAATAGCCAACTCCCGCAGCGCACCCAACCGCTTTGAAGCTCCCCGTATTCATCTTCCACAACAACACGATAGACGACCTGCCAACGTGAGGTTGTCAGCATGAACGGTCCCAGATAGAACCAGGGGATTTTTGCTTCAATGATCGAATAGCCGCTGCGTCGCGCCCACTGATACAGGATTGTGTCTGACTTATAATTGCCACGCAGGACAATACGGAAGATCATAATGCCGAATAGGAGCGCTTCTACAATAGGTAAGGCATGCATGGAAAGTGTGACACGCCGGCGGCCATTTGGTTGCAGGCCGCAGGCGGTGTGTCTATGCTTAGGGTTGGAAGGCGAACTTGGCGGCGTATGCCTTCAGCGGCTCGATGTCTTGATGCGCCGACGCCAGCGCGACGTAGCCGTCGGGGCGCACCAGGTAGAAGGCGTCCTTTTCTAATCCGGCGTGCTCGGCGGCGTCGGTCCAGGGGAACTCTTGGATCGGGAGGCCGAGGTCGGAGGCGGCGGCGCGGAGGTCGGGAGTTGGGGCGCCGTAGATGTGGATTTGCCAGTCGAGGGCGCTGAGGGGGGCGAAGTTGTCGGTGGCGGGCGCGGGGGTCCAGGGGAGGCGGTCTCCCCCCTGGAGGTCGCCGGCGTGGCCTTGGCTGAGCGCGCTGCCGTGGTAGTTGATGCGGGTCTGGGAGACGGCGCTGAACATGGTTTGGCGCACGGCGCTGAAACCGGTCAGGAATGGGAGGACGTGCGGCAGGAGCCAGGTGCGGAAGATCTGGCTTCCGACGCCCTCGCCCACCATGGCCTCAAAGGCGCGATCGGTGGTGGCGACGAGCGTGCGCGCGAACTTGATGCGCTCCTCTTCGTAGGTGTCGAGCACGGAGGGGTCGATGCGGCCCTGGAGGACGTGGGCGAGTTTCCAACTTAGGTTCACGGCGTCGCCGATCCCCGTGTTCATCCCCTGCCCGCCCGCCGGGCTGTGGATGTGGCCGGCGTCGCCAGCAATGAAGATGCGGCCGGCGCGGAAGTGGCTCGCCACGCGGTGATGTACATGGTAAGTCGAAAACCAGTGGACCTGCTCGACGGTTGTGTCGATCATCTTCTCGGCGCTCGGCTGGATCTGCTCAAACGTGACATTTGTCTGGCCCGCGAGTTCCGGCGGGACGATGCCGATCAAGCGTTGCATCCCCGTGCTGTGGACGGGAAGCATCAGCACGAACGTGTGCGAGCCGACGTTGATGATCAAGTCGCGATTTTCCCCGTTAGCGACTTTGACATCCGCGACATAGAAGTCCTGGTCATACGTGCCGCCGGGAAAGTCGAAGCCCAGTGTTTGGCGCACGCGGCTGCGCGCGCCGTCGCAGCCGCACAGATAATCGGCCTGGACGGTTTCTTCGGAGCCGTCCTTCTCCAGGGTGGCCTGGACATGAGAGCCATCATCGATGAACTCTTTCAGCTCCGTATTCCACTCAATCGCGACGCTCGCCTCGGCGAGCTTCGCCACCAAGAAACGCTCATGGTCGTCCTGCGGGAAACAAAGGGCGAACGGGTAAGGGCTGAGGCCCGCGCCGTTGTCCTTGAAATCCAGCTTCGCGACCTCTTCATTGCCCTCGCGGAAATGGACGGCTTCCATCGGGATTCCCAGGCTGACCACCTCGTCGCCAAACCCCAATTGCCGATAGAACTCCAGCGTCCGCGCATGCACGACCATCGCCCGCGACGCCTGCCCCGGCCCGCTGTTCTTATCAATGATCCGAAACGAAACGCCGTGGCGCGCGAGATTCAAAGCGAGCACAAGACCAGTCGGCCCAGCTCCCACGATCAGAACTTGAGTATTGGACATGGTGAACACCTTCCCGTCATAAAAGTGACTATTAAGTCAGTATTACCCAAATTTGCAGAGACTTGTCAATAAAATGACCCATGGGTCATAATAATTTTTGTGAATGAACCCAAGCCCATCGAATCTAAGCCCCGCACCCGCCGCCCGAGTGTGGCGAAAACAACGCAAACCCGCCAGGCAATTGTCGCCGCCGCACTGGATGTTTTTCTGGAGCGCGGTTTTTCCGACGCCCGCATGGAAGACGTCGCCGCCCGCGCCGGCGTAGCGAAGGGGACCGTCTACCGCTATTTTACCGACAAAGAAGCGCTCTTCGAAGGCGTGCTGCGCGAGGTAATCGCCGTACCATTGGCCCATCTCACGCTGATGTCCCCCGAACCGGGCGTGCGCCTCCGGGACGCCATTTGGAGCGTCGTCCTGCCGATCGTCCGCGATATGGAGCGCTCCAAGCGCGCCCCGGTCTTCCGCCTGATCCTCGCCGAAAGCAGCCGCTTCCCCGCGCTCGCCATCATGTTCCGCGAACTCGTCTTCGATCCCATCGCGGAGATCATCCGCCGCCTCGCCCAGCGCGGCGTCGAAACCGGCGAACTCACCACCGACGCGCTCGTCCGATTCCCGCATCTGATGATCGCCCCCAACATGCTCGCCGTCCTCTGGAACGGCGTCTTCGACCCCGAACACCCGCTGGACATGGAGGCGATGTTCGCCGCGCATTTGGATATTATGTTTGGGAAAGACGAATCCGGATGCGGCCCCCCTGCCCCCCAATCCTAGGTGAGGAGTTAGTCGTAGGGCGATTAGATCGAAATAGACGCTTGTCGCGTTTCTTCTTTAACGTAAGCACGCGACGGCAGTTCCAAACACACGCGCGACAAACTCTTCCCCCCAGGATTGGGAGACAGGGAGACCGAACATGAAGAAATCGCGCCATTGCAGTATCATAAACCTTCATGAGGTTATTGTTATGATCAAACCAAACCTAACAATCCACGGAAAAACACTACTTTGCGCGGTGATCGCGCTGCTGGCAATGGGCGCCGCAGGCCGTATTTTCGCTCAAGACGCCGCAGCAACGGTCGCTGCACAGAATTTCGATTCGCGCCACACGCAGGAGATGGCGAAGAACCCCGCCGATGTCACCTGTATGCTTCGGCTGCCGGAGGGTAAGACACAGTTCCATATGGGCGAAGTAATCCCCATCGAAGCTGTCTTTTCCAGCCGGAACGCCAAGCAGTATCGGCTCAATAATGACAAATCATCCAGTAGTGGCAGAGATCGGGATATGCCCTGGTCCAGCGACATCTTCGTCATCGACCGTGAGCAGGATGCCCCCGACCCACTGCGTTCGTATTACGACCCGGCGAAACCAGGCGGTTATGGCGGCGGCGGCCCGAACTGGGAGACGATGGACACGGCGCTGATTTCCATCGGATTGACGCTCAATGACTGGAGGCGCTTCGATCGGCCCGGAGTTTATCGGATCTATCTACAAACGAAGCACATGCAGCGCCTCACGGATTCGCAAGTGAGTATCCAATCGCTAGGACCACTGACAACGACCTCCAATGTCGTTCAAATCGAGATCCTGCCGCCTGATCCCGTCTGGTCGGCTCAAACTCTGGCGAAGGCGCTGCCGACCTTTCAAAGCGAAGCAAGCGACGGAAAGCCCGGCATGGACGCCGCGCGAGTCATTCGATTTCTGGACACGCCGGAATCCGCACAGGCGATCATCGACCGCTATGGCGTAACAACGACGTCGGATATGCAGTATGCATTCTGGTATCACGAGGCGCGGCTGGGGCTGCTAGGGTCCCGGCGCGGGCCAGGCGTTGTTACGCAAATGCAGGCAAAACTCCGCGATCCTAGCTTCCCTGTCGCCACGGATTTCATGCTGGATATGGCGCAGCTTCAGACACTGATCGCCTACCCCGATCCCTCGCCGCCGGCTCCCAGCGGCGCACCCGCAGTGCAGGACGCATGGCGGAAAGACCAAACGGCCCGCTTTTCCGCGCCAGGGAGGTTTGCCGAACAGGAAGTCGGAGATCTCCGAACGGCCCTTTCCCTCAAACACGGCGCCGCCCATGCGCGAAGCGCCTACACGCTGTTGGATACCTCCGTACGCCGTGCCGTTTCCAGCCCGCCGCCGGCGGAGGTCGGCTCCATCTTGATCGCTGAATTCGGCGCGCTCACGCCGATCGAGCAATATTCTCTTTTGCTCAATTACTGGCGGCCATACCTGCAAAGCCCCAAGATGCTCGAAGTTCTGCGAACCCTCTACAAAAATCCCCAGGGCAGATCAGACTATGAAATCCGGGATCACCGCACCATCGCGCTGCGGCGTCTCTTCGAATTATCTCCCAAGGAAGGCCGGCAGCTCATCCTCGCGGAAATCCAGAGCCCACATCCTCAGGTCAACACGGACCTCCTCGTCAACCTGCCGGACGCCACCTTGCCCAAGATCGAATCAACGCTGGCGGCCAATCTGTCTGCGGGCGGCGATACAGACACCATCGCTCTTCTCATCCAGCGCTATGGAACCCGCGCCATCCTGCCGCAAGTCAAAGCGTTCTACGGCGATAAAGACGACGAATGGTCCTGTGCGCCCAAAGCCGCGCTGCTTGCCTACTTTCTGCGCGTCGATCCCGATTTCGGCGCCGCCAGGATTGTAAAGGCGCTCGCGGCGCGCAAGGTCACGGGCTGTTATCGAACGCTTTTGAGCGATGTCACGCAATATCGACGCCCTCACGCGTTATTCATGCCGCCGCAATTACAGCAGATCGCCCTGACTGCTCTGAATGATCCTGATCCGGATGTGGCCGGCGACGCCGCCCAAACTCTGGGGGCGCACGGCTCCCCCGAAGCCGAAGCGGCGCTCTGGGCGCAGCTGCGCCGCCTGACGGCGCTGGGGCAGGCATCCCTGGACAACGGCTCGCGGCGCAAAACCGCCGACGCATTGGCGTCATCGCCGGCCTGGCTTATCGACCATAAACAGCTCGACGAAATCCGAGCGCTCTTTCCAGACCAAAAGCATGAACGCTGGTTCTGGGTCTACACCATTGATCACGATGACCAAGTCTTTCTTGCGGGCGACACGGTGAATGACGATGGCCAAAACGAATCCTGGCGCATCGGCCAGTACACGCTCACATCGCGCGCAGACCTACGCCGCAAGCTGGCGCAATATCCCAAAGGGACGACGATCACCATGATTCATATGGACAATTCTAACAACCCCAAGGCGACGCAGCATGCGTTTGGCGAGCTGCGAGCGTTTCTCGCCAAGCGAGGAGTTCGATTGGCGCAAGGCAAATAACGCCGTTGGGGAATGGTATTGGCGTCAAAGATGTTATACTGATTCCGATAAGAACTTTCCAAATCGACGAGGATTTTAGCAATGCCCACGTATCGCTCTCGCACCACCACCCATGGCCGTAACATGGCCGGCGCGCGCGGCCTTTGGCGCGCGACCGGCATGAAGGACGGCGACTTCGGCAAGCCGATCATCGCCATCTCCAACTCGTTCACTCAGTTCGTCCCTGGACATGTCCATTTGAAGGACCTTGGACAGCTCGTCGCTCGTGAAATCGAGGCGGCGGGCGGCGTCGCCAAAGAGTTTAACACGATCGCCGTGGACGACGGGATCGCGATGGGCCACGACGGGATGCTCTACAGCCTGCCGTCGCGCGATCTGATCGCCGACAGCGTCGAGTACATGGTGAACGCCCACTGCGCCGACGCGCTTGTGTGTATCTCCAACTGTGATAAAATTACGCCGGGAATGCTGATGGCGTCCCTGCGCCTGAACGTCCCTACCGTGTTCGTCTCCGGCGGACCGATGGAGGCCGGCAAGGTCGTATGGAAGGGCGTCGAGCGCGCGGTCGACCTGGTGGACGCCATGGTGGCGGGCGCCGACGACAAGGTGACCGATGAGGAAAGCGACGCGATGGAGCGCGCCTCCTGTCCCACCTGCGGGTCGTGTTCGGGCATGTTCACCGCCAACTCCATGAACTGCCTCACCGAAGCCCTCGGCCTTTCGCTCCCCGGCAACGGCTCCACCCTCGCCACCCACTCGGACCGCAAGCATCTGTTCCTGGAAGCGGGCCGCGTGATTGTCGAGATCACCAAGCGCCACTACGAGCAGGACGACTACAGCGTGCTGCCGCGCTCCATCGCCACGCTCGCGGCCTTCGAGAACGCCATGTCGCTGGATATCGCGATGGGCGGGTCCACCAACACGGTCCTGCACCTACTCGCCGCCGCGCACGAAGCCGGCGTCGACTTCACCATGCGCGATATCGACCGCCTCTCCCGCCTCGTCCCCAATCTGTGTAAAGTCGCCCCCTCGCGCGGCGACGTGCATATGGAGGACGTGCATCGGGCCGGCGGCATCTTCTCGATCCTCGGCGAAATGGAGCGCGGAAATCTGCTGAATACCGACGTCAGCACAATCCATACTCCCACCCTCGCCGACGCGATCGATCAATGGGATGTCACCCGCACCGACGATCCGAAGGTCACCGAGTTCTTCAAAGCCGCTCCCGGCGGCGTTCGCACGACCCAGGCCTTCAGCCAGAGTCGGCGCTACGCTGAACTGGACACCGACCGCGCCGCAGGCGTCATCCGCTCCGTTGAGAACGCCTACAGCAAGGACGGCGGCCTCGCTGTGCTCTACGGCAACCTCGCCGAGGACGGCTGCATCGTCAAGACCGCCGGCGTGGACGCTTCCAACCTCGTCTTCTCCGGCCCCGCCCGCGTCTTCGAAAGCCAGGACGCCGCCGTCGCCGGCATCCTCAACGACGACGTGCTGGCCGGCGATGTCGTCGTCATCCGCTACGAAGGTCCCAAGGGCGGCCCCGGCATGCAGGAGATGCTCTACCCGACGAGCTATCTGAAATCCCGCGGCCTCGGCAAAGCCTGCGCCCTCGTCACCGACGGCCGTTTCTCCGGCGGCACCTCGGGTCTGTCCATCGGCCACGCCTCCCCCGAAGCCGCCGAAGGCGGAACCATCGGTCTGGTGGAAAACGGCGACCGGATCGACATCGACATCCCGAACCGCACCATCCACCTCAACGTCTCCGACGCCGAGCTCGCCTCGCGCCGCCAAACCCAAGAAGACCGCCCCGAAGGCGGCTGGCAGCCAGCCGAACCCCGCAAGCGCCACGTCACTCCCGCCCTGCAAGCCTACGCCGCCATGACCACCAGCGCCGCCCGCGGCGCCGTCCGCGACGTCACACAGATCACCGGCCGCAAACGATAAGATCTCAACGATAAAAGGCCGCCGCGACAATCACGTCGCGGCGGCCTTTTGTTTTTAGAAATCTCTCAATAATAGATCGCCAGTCTCTTCTACAAGCTCACGCAATTTGTATTCCAATGAGGCGAGTACATTTTCAAGAGTGGCCAATCGGCCGGAACCAAAAACGGTCTTCATCGAAGTATTGCATTCGCGCTCCGGGACGATACGATCCCGAACATACTCAAATCCGTGTCTAGTGATTATAAGCCGAATCACATACTCCAGGCAAACGACGTTGCGGCGAAGGTGATCACGAGCATCAGCATGCGTTTCGCTGTTGGCGAATGCTTTCAAAAATCGCTTATCCCCCGTAGCTAGCAGAATTACGGGATGATCTAAGGACTCCGCAAGCAAAAGTAACTCACCCGCATCAATGCCATCAACAGCAACGCGGCTAACGGCTTCAAAATAAGTAGGAGTATGAGATATCTTGGCGGCGGTCTTGACAAACGAAAGAGCACGCTCGACTGCATCGGCTCCATATTTTCGAACTAACGTCGGAATTTTGTACTGAGCAGACGGAAGTACTAATGCTTCGCTCGCAGTGACTTGAACTGCATCCAGAGCTTCTTCGATCAAATCGAATGCGGCAAGACACATTAATATATCGTTATCGATCAGACACTTCAATCAGCGTCGCCGACTCTCGTGAGATTTAAGAGGTATTCCTGGCTTTCCTCAGGAATCAAATCCCAATCAATTCTGCGCGACAATTCCGCAGCCATTATTGCAAGCGCATTCTCATCCTGTTGGATATAGAAATTGACTGCTGTTCGCGCTTCTTTATACTGCTTCGTTTTCTTTTCCCATTCACCGACAAGAAAGCTCGGATCAATATGCAGACGATTTGCGTATTCTTTGCATCCACGAGCAATTTCCGATGGGATAGAGGGAAAATTATAGTTTTGCGGCAGTTCCTCACCACCTGTGAGAAGTTCGCGCGCAAAGCGATTCGCTTCTCGTTCGGTCGCTTCGTTGAAGCCAAACTCCGTTTCAGTGTCCACAATAAGGCCAGCAAATTCCAGGTGGTTGAGGTAGATATGGCCGATCTCATGAGCAAGGGCAAAAAGGTGCTGAGCAGGCTTTGTATCCCGTCGAAAGAAGAGGATCGCCGGACGTCCATCGACCGAAACCGTCACAGCACGTAATTTCTTCACTCCAGCAGGGAGATGAGCAACGTGGATAACCGGAATATTGCTGTTCCAGCAAAATTGAAGAAGTTCTTGGAACCCTATCCAAGCAGCGCCAGCACCTATAAGGCGGCGACGAATGCTCGCCGCAGAGACGATAGCAGGTTTGTGAGCTTC
>JAOQAA010000036.1 GCA_025963815.1 Capsulimonas sp. | reverse complement strand
GTCTCGCCCGCCGGATACCAGAGGATCGGCTCCGGCTCCTTCTCACGCATGTCACCAAGCGTTTCCAGCGAGGCCGCATATGAGCCGAGCCATCCCATCTGCTCCGGCAGGGCGGCGAGGTTTGCGTTCGCGTAGCCATCTTCCGGAAAGCGCTGCAGCGCCGTCGTAAAGAACCCGCGCGCTCCTGCTTCCTTCAGATAGTCCCAATCGTCGAACAGCGAGCCCTTGGAGTCGTACCCGGGCGTCTTCTGGTCGGCGGGAGCAGCCGATCCAAAGGTGCTGCTCACAATCAGCCACGTCGACTTCGGCATGTCCTCGGCCTGTGCGAACGTATAAAGCGCGTTGTCTTCGGCGAGTGAGCGCCCGTGTCCGAAGGCCTCAATTCCCAGACCGTCATAGCCGCCGTCCACCGGGCCGCCCGCGAACAGGGCGTCGAATTTCGGCGCACGATACACAACGGGGACATCGGCGACGCTGGTCTTCAGCATGGTCGCGATGGAGTTCATGTAACGGCGCAGCGACTCGGTGCGGAACTGTGTCAAGTCGTCCCAATATCCATTGTTGATTTTCGGCCGATTGAGGACTTCGTACGTCTTGCCGTCCAGCGGATCGTACAGCGCGGCCACGCCCTTGGTCTGGCGCCAGAGCGGAATACAGCGGGCAGCGACCGTATAGTCCGCGATATCCCGGTCCTTGACGCCCCACGCCTGGTTGATGTCGTTGACATTGCGGTTATGCTTGGTCTGCAGCCACGCCTGAAACTCCAGCCGGAAGCCTTCGGAGGTCGGGATCAGACTGTCCGCATCGCCATTTACGCCCAGCTGGTCCGTCAGCGGATCCAAAAAGAAACGGAAACCTGGCCCCAGTTTGACTCGTCCGAAATAGGTGAGGAGACGATCTCGGTAATCGTCATACCCCTGCCACAAGTCTGGCATCCGGCTCTCCACGGTCCCGTCGGCGTACAGGCGCTCCGGGTACAGCAGCAGCACGGACTCATCGCTGGGGGATTTCAAAGAAGCGATCGCCATAGAGCCGTCCTGAGTCTTCGCCTTGCCCGTTTCTAAAATCTCGCCCGTTTTGGCCGAAGCAAGAACGTAGGCGGCGGAGATCAGTCCATCGACATGGGAGAATGTCGCGCTGATTCCGGGATTTGGGTCGCGGTAGACGGCGGGGCGCACGACATACCCCATCAGCGGCGTCGGCGCGGGATCCGCAATGGCGATCCCATACCGAAACTCATTTTTGTCGAGGTAATCGATCACGCGCTGCGCTGCCTCGGCGGGCACATGAGTCAGCCCACGCGCGCCGGCGTAGAGGTAAAGATCGTGGAGATGCTGCGCACGGATGCCCTCCAGCGCCTTCACATCCTTCGCCCAGTTCTCTTCCGTTTGGCCTTCGGTCCAGTAGCGCGGGGTAAACGCGCCACCGACCGGAAGATAAGCGTCTCCCTCCCAGCGCAGCATGTGGCTGGGCGTGATGAGCCAGGGATGCTTTTTGCCGGCGGCGTCCTGATACTCTCCCGTCGTCAGATGCTTCTCTTGCGGAGCGGTGACGGGAGGGAACACCAGAGGCGGCGGCGCGGGAGCCTTTTTATCGGTGTCTTTCGCGGCGGCGAGCGCCGGCGCGGCGCTGATGAGTAACAGAGCGAGGAGTGAAAAGTAGATCTTCATGGAGCCTTATCCGCCGGGATGCCGTGGTTGAGACGCCGCCCCGTGCGTCCAGGCGCGGGGCGGCGGTTCTCTCACATCCGCTCGGGAGCGGAGACTCCGAGCAGGGCAAATGCATTTTTGAAAACGATGCGCGTCGCATCAAGGAGGACCGTTCGCGCGGCGGACACTTCAGCGCCGGCGTCAAGGCTCGGAACGAGCGCCGCCAGGTCACGGACATACTGAACTAAACGGTGCGGCGCGCGCTCGCGCGCCGCCAGCGAGACTTCGCCCGGAAACGCGGACAGCTTTTCGATCAAGCTTGTCTCCGATTCCGATGTCAGAAGAGAGAAATCCGTATCATCAATGGAGGCGACAGGCTCAGTCTTCAGAACGCGGGCATACGCGCTTTGCGCCGCGTAAACGGGGTTGTCGCCGTCGGCCTTGCGGGCGCGGTCAAGATCGATGTCCAGAGCGGTTTCAGGCGCACGCAGCAGGAAGAAGATACGAGCGGCGTCCGCGCCGATCTCGTCGATCACATCGGACTTCAGCTCCAGCGCGCCGCCCCCATGCAGCGAAGGCTGAATCAGTTCGCCGTCCTTCACAATTCGGACGCGCTCATACAGCAAAACGTCAATGCGGCTCGGATCGTAGCCAAGCGCCGCGACGACGGCTTTGGTGCGGGCGACATATCCAGCGTGGTCGGCGCTCCAGACGTTGACCGCTTTGTCGAATCCACGATCAAACTTGTCTTTGTGATAGGCGGCGTCCCCCGCGATATAGCTCGCCACTCCGTTGGCGCGGACCAGCACTCTGTCCTTGTCATCGCCGAAAGCGGTGCTGCGCAGCCACAGCGCGCCATCTTTCTCGAAGGTGTGGCCGCGCTCCGTCAGATTTTGCACGACGGCGGACACTAAGCCGGCGTCGTGCAGCGACGACTCGGTATACCAGTTATCGAACCGCACATCCAGGGCTTCGAGGTCCGCCTTCTGGCGCGCGATCATACGCTCCTGAGACAGAGCGCGGAAGGTATATGCGGTTTGAGGATCATCCAGGTCGGCGCCTTCAAATTCGCCTCCGCGCGACGCGGCGATCTCGCGGGCGATCGCGGTCACATAGTCGCCTTCATAAAGCCAGTCCGGCGGCTCGTCTCCCTCAATGGGTGAGGCGCTGCCCTGAATCTCCAAATAGCGATAAAAAACGGACTTGCCAAAATTGATCATCTGCTCGGAGCTGAGCGCGTCATTGATGTAGTACTCGCGCGTGACGGAATGGCCAGTCGCCTCCAGCAGCGACGCCAGCACGTCGCCAATCGCCGCGCTGCGTCCGCCCGCGACCGTGATCGGCCCGTTTGGATTCGACGAAACGAACTCCACGATCACCTTTTGGTCTGCGCCTTCGTTCGAGCGTCCATACGCGTCGCCTTCCGTCACAATACGGCGCAGCGCGGCAGCCATCGCCGCCAACTGTTCATTGCTCATAAAATCCTTTATCTCTCCCGCAAACGTTAAATAATATCGAGCAATCGTCCGATTGCCGGCCATTGATGCGCGGCTAAAGCAACCACGCCTCCCAGGATCGAATATCCGATCAGAACCTGCGCCAGTCCCATGCTCCAGATCCGGCGCGCCAGACGGATGGCCGGGATTTTGTCGGCCTGAGCGACGGCGCGCCGCTCCAGCACTTGATGCACGGCGCGAATCCCGCTTTCGATCTGTTTGTCCGTCGCTGGCCGTGTCGCCAGCCAGTATTGGAGGAATCCGCCGACCGATCGCCACCAGCGCATCGCGACCGGCGCGGCCAGGATCACCGCGAAAGTCGCCGAATCCGCGACCCCGTATCCATGCGACTGCGAGGCCGAAAACACCGTGACAAAGATCGTCAGAAACAGGATCAAGGCGGCGTAGAGATTGGTGCCGCAGCGTGGATGGACGCGCGGCATGCGACGAACCACTTCCGGGACGACCGGCTGCCCACGCTCCACGCAATGCACAACTTGATGCTCGGCGGCGTGCGTCCCCGACAGCGGCAGCATCCTCAAAATCACAAAGACTAGCAGCAAAGGGACGAAGGCGATCAGCTGACTGATCCCCGCCATGAACGGAAGCACATGGCTGTAGATGTGCGGCCAACGTAAGAGATATGTAGGGATCGCG
>JAOQAA010000712.1 GCA_025963815.1 Capsulimonas sp. | reverse complement strand
AGGGTATTAGGAGTTAGTTTCGCAGACGGCTTTGGTCCGAGAATCTCTTTCCAACCCTTCCCTGCTTCAAGGGAGGGGTCGGCCGAAGGCCGGGGGTGGGTCATAAGAAGGGGTGGCGCGGAGCGCCGGGGTGGGTCACGTCGGAGAGGTGGCGCGAAGCGAATTGGGCTCCTCA
Source organism: Capsulimonas sp. (assembly GCA_025963815.1). Taxonomy (GTDB): domain Bacteria; phylum Armatimonadota; class Armatimonadia; order Armatimonadales; family Capsulimonadaceae; genus Capsulimonas. Next base: position 7,494 of record JAOQAA010000712.1, on the reverse strand, counting down.
AAAGGATAATTGATGAAGGCAGTGCTTGGATTGGTGGGATTGCTTGTGGTGCTCGGCGCGGTGTACGCGCTGGCGTTCCTGCAGATCATTCCCGCGCAGAAGATGGCGGAAAAGTCGCCGGCAATGATGAAAATCATGCAGCCGCTGCATTTGGCGAAGCCAAAACCGAAGGCTAAGCTTGTGGCGAAGGCAGGGGCGCCCGCGCCGGTCGATCCGGCGAAGCTGGCGCTGGACGCGCAGCAGGCGAAGCTGGACGCCGACCGGGCGCAGCTGGAAATAGATCGTCAGGCGTTCGCGGCCGAGAAGGCGGCGCCGACAGTCGGGGCCAGTGGACAGCCGGCCGCGCCACCCATCGATCCGAAACAAAAGCGGCTCGATATCTATGCGACGATGGGCGCGGATGATATCGCAAGCATTTTCGCCAAGCAGCCCGACAAAGTTGTACTGTCGGACCTGATGGCGCTCGATGAAAAAAAGGCGGGACAGATCCTGGCGGCGCTTCCTGCGGATCGATCGGCGAAGCTCACTCAGCTGATGAACGCTCTGCCGAGCGGCGCTTCTCCGACAACTGCGTCAAGCGGCGCTCCGACTCGTCCGCGGGCAGTTCTGTAACAAGCAAGACCTTGCTCCGGCTCTTCGCGCCGGAAACGAGACTGACCTGCGACTTGCGCACTCCCAGCGCCTCTGCCAGAAACTCGCAGCATGCGGCGTTCGCCGCCCCTTCGATGGGCGGCGCCGTGATCCTCATCGAAACGATCCCTCCGGCGTAATCCGTGATCGCATTGCTCGACGCCTTGGGCGTCAGGCGCACGGAGATCCGCGTCTGGATCGGTTCAGACTTCTTCATCCCGACATCACCGCCAGCAATAGCAGAGTCGTCGTGAAGTTATTGACGAAGTGCGCCGTCATCGACGGCAGCAGCGACTGACGCGTCTGCGTCATCCAGGCGAACACCATACCCAGAACGGCGATTGTGATTTGCTCGCCCGGCCCGACCGGATGCGCAAAGCCAAAGATCAACCCAGAAACGACGATCGCGGGCCAGGGACCGAGGCGGATCTGGAGCGCGTTCATCAGCACGCCTCGGAATAAGATCTCCTCTACGAAGGGCGCAGCAAGCGACGCAAGCATGAGCAGCAGCAGAGGGATGAGCAATCCGGATGCTCCGACGATCTGAGGAATGACCGGATTGGCGGGGCTGGGAGAGTGTTCAAAAATCTTTTTTCCGATGAGGGCCACGATAAGCAGGATCGGCGTCGCGAGAGCGTATCCGGCCACCCCATACAGGAAATTCACGCCCTTGAAGCGGATATTCCATCCGATCTCGTCGGCGAGCGACGCCCCTCGCCCGCGCGCGATCGCCATCAGGAGAAAAATGGGCGGCAGGGCGGTGAGCACATAAACGAAGGCCTCCAGGACGACCTCCAGCGTATTGCGCTGCTGCGCCGACATACGGACGATTTGGGGCTGAAAGTGGCTAAAGAGCCCATGAAATTGCAGTGCGTGGCTGTGTCCCAAGCCGGTGAATCCTGAAGCGATGAGCGTAACGACTTGCCGAGACAGCAGATAAACGATAAATACGCCCGCCAGCTCGCCTGCAGTGATTTTACGATCGTCTCGGGCAATCGCCGGCTCAATCCGCCAAATACGTATGGTTTCGGGATTGTTCAGGCGAATGACGGCAAGCACCAGCAGAATGATCAGGAGACCGGCCCCAAACAACGCCAGCATTCCCCGCGCGAGGAGGATGGCGCCGCCACTGACCACCGGGGTCATGGCGCGACTGCGCGCGATCATGTTCCAGCGCGTCGTTTCCGTGGGATTACTGGTCGATTTGTAGATGGCAGCCGTGGCCGCGGCGCCCCACCATCGGATGTTCGGCAGCGCTCTGATTTGAACGGCCAGTTTTTCTCGAACGTGAGGAGGGGTTTTGGCATCGAACGCGGCGGACCACAGCGCGCCTTCCCGCACGGTACTCAACCGCTCCTTGGGACTGAGCCCCGGCGAGAGGTCCTTACCAAAGGCGTCGAGCGGCGCGCCGGACTTTTTGCCGACGGCGAACGGGGGCGTCCCGAGCAGCGCGCGCAATACAATCACACGACGGACCGCGCTGACCGAGTTATGCGTTCCGTGCTCCAGGTCTTCTGCTTTGGAAAGCACGTCTTTGAGCTGTATGGCGTCTGGCGCGGCGGAGTCGCCAGCGGCGAGAGACGTCACAAAGGCGTTCTTCGCCTCCAGGTCTACCTGCATCAGATCCTGAAACGCGTCGCTATCCACGCGGCCTTCCGCAGCCTTCGCCATGCGGCCGACAATGCCGGGGGGGCGCGGTGAAAACGAGATAGCGCATTGAAACAGCGCCCAAAAGACTAAGACGATCCAGACCCATGTCGGACAGATCGGACGGCGCTGTGACAGCGCGGCTGGCAGTGGTGAAAGGGGAGGGTTGATCATGGAAGCGGCGGCGGTCCAGGAAGGCTAATGCGATTTGCCGCAGCGTCCGATTTCTGAATACTGACTACGCGTGTCAGGTTGTGCTCCACGGCGAGGCCGTCGGGCCAATGCGCCTTGATCGCCTTCCAGGTCTTGACGCTGCTATTAATGTCGCCGGCGCGCTCATAAGCGTGCGCGAGCGTTTTCCAATCGTTGATATCCGCGCCTTTTTTCAGGACGCCTTTGCGCAGCACAAGCGCCGCCGCCTTGTAATCCTTCAGCGTATGGAAGTAAAACGTCCCAAGGTTGTAGGACGCATAGGCGTCTTTTGGATTATTGCGCGCTCCCATCTGATAGAACGCCTCGGCGTCATTCAGATTGCCCAGGCTTTCCATCAGCCACGCGCCGGTGGCGTAGCATTCGACAAACTTGGGATCGGCGCCGACAATGATCCGGTCCAGCGCAATGATGCGCGCATAATCGCCATGGTGCCAGTGCTCATCGTTCTCCGCCCAAAGGTCATCGACAATGGCGCTGACGATCCCGTCCACCTGTGCTTGGCTGGACTGCGGCGCGGCGCCGGCGTGTTTCACATGGGGAGCGGCCTGCGCGGTCCCCGCAGCGCAAAGGACGAGAAAAAGCGCGGCGGCGATTCGGGAACGGATCATGACAAGATACTCCTGCTTCTTATTATAACGCAATCGTTCATGAGTGTCCAGCGGTGATTGACATACCGTCACCGCGAGGCTATAATGCTTCATGTTCAGAAAAGTCTGCGGCTGGGCGGCGATGCTGTCCCTTTCGCTCATTCCCTACAGCGCAAGCGCTCAAACCGATGCCGGCAAACGCGTCTCCGCCCTCTACACCAGCTGGGACGATTATTACTTCTACGCAGCCTTCCAGGTCAACGACCGCAACGTCGTCGGCGTGAACAATACCCCGATCTCGCAGCCACAGCAGGACGACGATATCGAGATCTTCTTTGAGACGGATCGCGCACGCGCGAAGGTGCGCACGCCCCACACGTTTCAAATGGCTGTCTCGGCCGCCGGCGGTTCCTACTTCAGTATCGGAGACAATGGCAAGATTCCCAAGGCCAAAGTCGTCTATACCTACAAGTACGCCGCCAAAGTCGACGGAACGCTGAACGATCCGTCCGACGGCGATACGGGCTACACGGTTGAGATCGCGATTCCCTGGGCGGAATTGGGCGTCACGAAGCCTCCCAAGGACGGGACCGCTTGGGGCTTCAACGTGATCTCCCGCGACCGTTCGTCCACAGCCGTCGCCGGCGACCGGTTCTATTCGCTTTCCGCCGGAGTGCAGAGCGCGGAGGATGTGCAGGACCCGTCAAAGTGGGCCAGCATCGTTTTCACCTCCGGTGGAACCGCTCCCGAAGCATCGGATAAGACCGTCGTGTCGCCGCGCGTCGTGACCCGTTTCCCGCTGATCAACGGTTCGGTCGTGAGCGGCGAATGGCCGAGCATCTCCCGAGCCTCGTTCGGCGCCAAAGCCATCACCGGAAATGCTCCCACCGCCGCGGAAGAACCGAACACCGCCGATTCTCCCTTCGCCGCGCCGCCCCCGGAGGCTGTCAAGCCGCCCAAGCCAGATCCAGGACCGATCGTTCCCGAAACGCCCACGACGCCGGTCGTGAAAAACCCGACCACCGGCCCGCCGACTTCCATCGAGCTTCCCGGCGGCGGCTCCATCAAGATCGTCCCCGGCGGCATCCACACCGTCCCCGGCGAGCAGACCGCGTCGAACAGCGGCGTGGACACCCGCCCCCGCCGCAACCCGCTGACGCCCAAGTTCCCCGCCGGCTATACGCCCCAGGCACCGTCTGTCTCGCTGACCGGATCACTGCAGCTGACGCCCGCCAAGGCGCCCGCGCTGGTGATGGCGATCTACCGCGTGGATTACAACGCCGACGGCCGCAAGGCCCCGTCGCAAAACGTGTGGAACGCACAGGGCCGCACACAGCTGATGGACCAGCCGATGGACGGCGCGGGCCCCTGGTTCTCCGGACTGCGCGCCTCCTGGCACCGCCAGCAGCTGAGTGAGCTGCGCCGCGCGGGAATCAACATCGCGCTGATCCGCGCCCGCAAGGACGACCCTCTCCTGACAAAGGAGCTCAGCGCTCTTGTCCAGGCGCTCAAGCAGATGGCGGCCGATGGCGAAGATTACCCTCTGATCGGCGTCTGCCGCTCAGGCGCCGACGGCGCGGATTACAACGACATCTACAGCCGCATCCCTGTCCAGTTCCGATGTACGCTGGAACTCCCGACCACCGAAGGGAATCCGATGCCGCCCGCCTATCTGGTGTACGACGCGGACGGCCAATCGGATACCAACGGCAAAGCGCTTACCGATGGCGGCCAGGTGATTATTCTCTCGTCCGTGGATAACATCGCGACCGTCACTCCCGGCGGCGCGCATGGCGCGGCCATCACCTCCCGCGCCGGCGGGGACGCCTACGCGGCGTCGTGGGCGTCGGCGATCGAATCGCATCCGGCCATGATCGTCATCGACAGCTGGAACGACTTCACACACGGCACGGAGCTGGCCCCCTCGCGGCAGTACGCGCAGCAGTATGTCGATCAGACCCGCCTCAAGACCATCGAGTTCAACGGCGCGCATCAGTGGCACGCCAAGTATCTGAGCGAAGCCGCCCCGCGCACGATCCAGCAGAAGCGGCTTTACCAGATCCCGATCCGTATCGAGAACGCTGGCTCCCTGCCGTGGCGCGCGGGCGAAGATTACGCGCTCTGCCCCCGCTGGTACAAAGATGGCCGCCTCTACGATGACAGCGCCCCGCGAGTCCCGCTCGGCCGCAACGTGGCGCCGGGCGATTCGATCACCCTGAGCGTCGGCGTGGTGGCGATCAACGGCTATGGCGACAGCCTGGAGACTGGCGATTATACGCTGGTCTTCGATATGGTGCAGGGCCCGGACCGCTGGTTCTCCTACGCCTCGGACACTCCGCTCCAGATCCCCGTCACGGTCGTGAAGGCCGGAGACGACGCCGCGACCACGCGCCAGGACGTCACCTTCCTCAGCGCCACAACGCCCACGGTCCTGGGAGCTGGCGCGAGCTACGACACCAAGGTCACCCTCCGCAACGACGGCAGCGCGCCCTGGCCCGCCGGACAGACCACGCTCGTCTACAAGATCCAGCGGATGAACGGCGATACTTTGGAAGCCGTCTCCATCTCCGACGGCGTCCCGGTCTCCGCCGCGGCCGTTCTGCCCGGGCAGGTCGTGACGGTCCCTGTCACGCTCGCCGCGTCCGCCGCCGATAAGCCGCTCACGCCCGGCGAGTACCGGATCCACTGGTACCTGAAGCCCGCGTCCGCCGACATCGTCACCGCTGGCACGCATGACGAATGGGTTCAAGTCACGGACAGCGACTCCGCCGCGTCCTTCGTCCTGTCCAACGTCCCGCGCACCGTCAGCGCCGGCAAGGACACCGAAGCGCATCTCGCCGTGCAAAACCTCGGCGCGACCGCATGGACCAAGACCGACCGCAAGATCGGCTATCACTGGTACTACCTGGACGGAACGGAAGTCTCCTCGACCGGCGGCGCGCTGGCGCCCCTGACCAAGAATGTGCTTCCCGGCCGCGCGGACGGCGACATCGTCGCGAAGTTCCGCGCTCCAGATCAGCCCGGCCGCTACATCCTGGCCTGGGACGTTCAGCTGCCCGACGGTTCCTGGCAGTCCGCCTCCCCGATCTCGCGCGGGACCGACCTCTACCCGATGGTCATCACCGTCACCGGCAAGGGCGGCCCTACCGTCCCCGTGGACCTGACCTCCGCCGCGAACGCCGCTGGCGTCTACGGTGACGGCGCCACGGACGGCGTGGACTTCGACGGCAAGGGGGCCGCCCTCCCCGCCGAGATGCTTCCGCCCGACGGCTCCGGTGAAATCGACCTGATCGCGCTGCTGGCTCCCAAGCCCAGCCCCCCGCTCTACCCCGCCGGTTACTACTCCGGGCAGAGCGGCGAGGGCTCCAAATCCAACCACGCCCATTCGTTCCTGTTCCCCACCGGCAAGAACAACGTCGTGGTGTGCAAAGGCCAGCAGATCACCCTGCCCGGCGGCAACTACAAAGCGATCCACATCCTCGCCGCCGCCACCGGCGGCGCCCCGGTCACCGCCACCTTCAGCCCTGGCCCCTCGGCCAAGTCCGCCAGCCTCACCATCGAAGACTGGCTCACGCCCCCCACCGACGGCCAAACCGGCTGGTGGTCGCCCTACCACATCGTCCAGGGCGTCCCCACCCCCACCCCGTGTTACCTCGGCGACTACGCCATCGCCGTGGACCCCAGCGTGAAGATCTCCTCGCTGATTCTGCCGAACGATCCTTCGATCAAGATCGTGGCGATTAGCTTAGAGAAGTAGACAACGCCCATCGCACAAAACAACGGCGCGGCCGAGCAATACGCTCCGCCGCGCCGCTGTTATTTGAAGCGTAATATGCCAAATCCCCCAACAATTCTCATTTTAGCCGGCCCAAACGGCGCCGGTAAATCCACCTCCGCCAGCGTAGTGGTTCGCAACAAAGCATGCTTCGTCAACGCAGACGACATCGCACGTGAACTGCCTGACACTGATCGCGACCACGCAGAAATCAAAGCTAGTCGCCTCGCCCTCTCCATGCTCGATCGGTTGGGTGACGAGCGCCAGGATTTCGCACTTGAGACTACCCTTGCCAGCCGCAGTCTCGTCCCAAGAATTCAAGCGCTCAAAGTGTCTGGATATGAGTTCCAACTGATATTCTTTTGGCTCCCCGCCGTAGACCTGGCGATCAAACGTGTGGAATCGAGAGTTCGCATGGGCGGACATAATATCCCCGAGAAGACAATCCGTCGCAGGTATGTCAGTGGACTTGAGAACTTCTTTGCGCGTTATCAGCCGATTGCCGATGTTTGGCGTGCTTACGCTAACACAAATCTGCAAGCGCCTGTCCTGGTGGCCGAAGGGCGTTTACGGAATACGATCCATATCTACGATCATGAGATTTGGGAACAGATGCAGGCGGCTTGTGGAGAAGAGAAAATG
>JAOQAA010000704.1 GCA_025963815.1 Capsulimonas sp. | reverse complement strand
CGCACCAAGGGGTGACGTCCGCCGAAAATGAATTCGGCGTGGGGTCTTAGGGGCAGATTGATTGATCTCTCCTTGCAGCCGCCATTCGACGGGCTGCGAGGAGAAGCTAGATGCGGCCTAGCTCGCGCCGGTGCCGATGTCGTCGTCGATGCGGACGCACGGGATGACGATCCAATCCCGATCGGTCTCGGCCCTTACGAAAATGTAGGCCGGGTCGGCGCCGCAGCGGACGAAGATCGGACCGGCGAGGCGCCGTGCCAGATCGTGGAGCGCCCTGGAATTGTAGATGCGTCCATTCGTGCGAACGCCAATGGCAAAGAGATCCCGGGGTTCGCCAATACGAACGACCGTGGGGTCCGCCAGTGCGACGGCGGTCGGCTTCGGGAGTGATTTCGCGAACGCATGGAGGGCATCCTCGACCTGTTCATACGATGAGGTCGAGCCTTCGGAGGTAGTGCTATGCGATTTCAACTTCGTCTCCTGTTTTTAAGATTGTCCGCTCGAGCGAACTTCAGGAAACTTCCTCTTGCCACGAGGAATCGCGCGTGCGATTCTTCGTCGGCCGAGGTGAGCTCCACCGAGGCGCGTTTGATCGGACGATGTCCGTGCGATCTCCGGGAAGACCTGATGGTGGCGCTGTGTCGGGCAGACTACGGGAGCCGCCATCAGGATCCGGAACGTTTGGTAGTTCGATTGACGCTGGTACGACGCGTGGAAGACGGATGCGTGGTCGAACGACTAGCCGTTCGACGGTATGATATTGACTCTCGGTTATGAATTTCGCCAGCGATGAGTGTCGCTAACGTTTCGGAACGCAGCGGAACGCTGATCGAACGCGATCCAGTTCTGCCGTCGATTCCGAGTCCATCGAATTCGTATACAGCGCTCGCGGGTCCGTTGCGTCTAACGACGCGCCATCAAGCGAAAATCATCGCCGCCAAGCGGCCAATCTGCCATCACATCATTCAAGTATTCGAATGTCGTTCTCTCGATACAGGCATGAGATGCATCGGTCGGAAGAAGAACGCTCACGACTTGTTGAACGATTGGCACCTTCCGACTGCTGAAACGGCGATTCGGCATAACGTGTGGGCGGCGAAGGGCGATGCCGAAGCGCGGATCGCCGGATCCACGTCACCAGTCGACCCAGTCGACTTTCTCTTCGAGAACGGCCGAAGAGGCCGCGGCCACGATCGCCCAGACGCTCTGACGTCGGTCGTGTCCGGTCAGGACCGCTTGGCATGTGCGGGCCGCCGTCGATGCAAGAGGGTTGGCGCCTTCGCTGGCCGACAGCTCGTAGTCCGACGTCGCCGCCAAGGCTGAGATGTTCGCGATCGCCATCGTCGCGAGCGTTCGGCGGCGAGACGGCTCGCTGCCGGGCACGATTTCCACGGTAATTCGCAGCATCAAAGGGGCTCCTTTTTGAACTGAGAGTTTTCGATCTCCGGCTGGTCCAAGATCCGTCTGGCTTCCTCGCCGCTGACGAAGCGGCGTGCGGCGAGAACCGCCGCGATCGCCTCGACGGCCACACGGCGGCGGTTGAGGATCTCGAAGGCGCGGCTGCTCAGACGTTGGAGGCGGGTCTCGACTTCCGCCCGCAGGATGCGGTCGCTTCTGAGCACTGCACGGACGTCTTTACGGTCGGCTATATTGACCAGAAAGCCACCCAAACCTTCGGCCATGATCATCTCGCCGACTATGATCGTCGCGTCCTCGAGATCGCTTGATGACCCAACGACCGGATTGCCCCCGATTACGACGATCTCGGCCGCCCTACCGGCGAGCATCACGGTCACGCGCGCCTCCAGCGCAGCGACGGATTCGAGTTCGGGGCCAGGACGCATGATCGTCTGGCCGTGTGCTCCGGCTCGGCCTCCGATCGCGGCATGAAGCACTTCGTCGAAGCCCAGCGCGAGGCTCACGCAGACATGCCCGGCTTCATGCACCGAGATGTGGCGTAGGTTCGCCGCAGGCATCGCGTCCGGCGGAATCAATGCATCCTGCAGATCCGCGAGCCGTAGCGGGCGTCCAGCCGTGCGGGCGAGGCGGCGCGCCTTCCGGACACAGTCCATTAGCTGCGCAGCCGTGCGGTCGGCTGCGACCCGGGAGATATGGGTGAGATCGGCACCGGGCAGATCCTCCCGAAGCTGAGAGCGCAGGATCGAAGCGATCCCCGCCTCATCGGGTTGGGTCAGCTCGATAATCGTCCCGAAGCGCCCCGGCCGTTTCAGAGCGGGATCGATCTTGTCTATGAAATTCGTAATCCCTAGTTGTGCGACGAGTGGCCGCTCAATCGAAACCAGCAACATGAATTTCGTTATTACGGAGGTCCACCACGATGCCGAGCGGCTATCCAACCCGACCCTACTAGGAAGCGCCTCAAGCTCATCCCACACAACCAGAGATGGTTTTGCTTCTTCGGCACGTTTATAAGTGGAATCCAGGTTTTTAATAACGGTATCCAGGTACCCCGGCCCATCCGAGAACAAATCGGCGATCGACGTGATAACAAGATTTGCACCCATGTGACGCGCGAGCATCCGTGCGTAGGTAGTTTTTCCTAACCCGGGCGGTCCGAAAATGATCGCTGAATGGTCGATTTCATGCCAAGGTAGTAATCCAGAAATATGCAACTTTAGATCGTTTGCAAGCGCCAGCCCCCAATCGCGAGCCGCGCCGTATTCAACCGCAAGTTGAAGGTCGCCGATATTCTCGTCCGCATGCACCGTCAGCGCCATCTGCGCCCTACGGAT
>JAOQAA010000702.1 GCA_025963815.1 Capsulimonas sp. | reverse complement strand
GATTCGATCAGGGCGCGGGCGATGTTTTCAATACATTGATGAAGGATCTCGCGGACAAATCAGGGTATGGGGAGCTGGCTTTTGCGCCGGTCGCCCCCATGGGACATTCGGCGATGGCGAGCTGGCCGTACTATTTCGCGGCCTGGAATCCGGACAGGGCGCTGGCGGCGATCTCCGTCAGCGGCCAGTGGCCCTACTTCCGCGATAAAATCTTCGCACCCGATATTTGGGGCGATAAGACCATTGATTACGTCCCTAGCCTGGAGACAATGGGCGAATATGAATCCGCCGATAGCTGGGCGAACGAAGGCCTCGCCGAACGACGCAAGCATCCCCTTACGCCTCTAAGCATGGCCGCCGGCCCGGCGCAGAGCCATTTTGTGGCCGCCAACGCCAAGATCGATTATCTTATCCTCTATATCCAAAAGGCCGTGCAGTATCGCCTGCCGAAAGATTGGAAGGGCGATGGTCCGCCCAAGCTGACTCCCATCGATCCCACCAAAACAGGATGGCTCGCCGACCGCTGGCGCAAGAACCAACCGCCGACGGCATTGCCCGCGCCGGTCGGCCAGTACAAAGGCGATCCCGGGCAAGCATTCTGGTACTTCGATGAAGAGATGGCGAAGGCGACCGACGCCTACGAAGCGGCGTATCGCGGCAAGAAAGTCGATCTGCTGGGCTATGTTCAGGACGGTCAGATCTCGCCGCAGAGTAACACGCATCAGCAGGTCAATCTCAAGTTCGAGCCGGAGTCCGACGGCGTTACCTTCCATCTGACCGGCGCATTTCTGGACACGGTTCCCGGCGGCAGTCCGCGCCCGGCAGGCTGGACCGGCCTGCCCGCTGGCTCCCCCGTCGGACACGCAACTGGCGGCGTCCCAATCTCCATCGATCGAATTACCGGTCCGTTCGTCAAAATCGGACCCGACATATTCACATTCCAGATGGAGAAAGGCCTGGGGGCCAGCCTGGACCACTACGAATTCTGGTTCGCCGCGACTCACCCCGGCGATGGCGACTATCGCCCCGCGATACAGCAGGCGGAAATGCGTCTGCCCGTGCGCAATACGAACGGGCCCGACCAGCACATCACGTTCCCGGCAATCCCAAACCAACGATCCAAGGCCAAGCCGATTACGCTGGCGGCAACTTCGGACGCCGGCGTTCCCGTCTCCTATTTTGTTGAAAGTGGGCCTGCGATTGCTGAAGGCAACACACTGACGCTCACCGCGATTCCGCCCCGCGCCAAATATCCCGTCGCCGTTACAGTGACGGCCTGGCAATACGGGCGCTCTGTGGCGCCATTACTGAAAACCGCCGAACCGGTGACACAAACATTTTACATTTTGAGATAGGTCATCTAGCACCGAGTGGGATTGCACACGTCATGAATCTTCGCCACGCAACAGCCTATATCACCGTCACACTATCGCTTCTCGCTGCGCCCTCGCACGCTGCGGAGTGGCAATGGTCGGTCCCGGTAACATCCGTGACATCCTCCGAAATCAATGGACATCCAAGGGCGTTTCTTTGGGTTCCGCCAAACTGCAAGCGTGTGCGGGCGGTGGTCGTTGGGCAGCACAATATGCTGGAGGAAGATATTCTGGAGCACCCGGCGTTTCGGAAGACGCTGGGCGATCTGGGGATCGCGGAAGTCTGGGTCACGCCATTTCTCAATGCCGTGTTTCGATTTGATAAAGGCGCCGGCGATGATTTTAATGGGATGATGAACGATCTCGCGCAAGAGTCGGGATACGGAGAGCTGAAGTATGCGCCCATTGTTCCTATCGGCCATTCGGCGGCGGCGAGCTATCCGTGGAACTTCGGGGCCTGGAATCCGGGACGGACGCTGGCGATCCTTTCCGTTCATGGCGACGCGCCGCTGACAAATATGACCGGCAGCGGTCAGCCGAACCCCGATTGGGGAGACCGCACGCTCGACGGCGTTCCCGGATTGATGGTGATGGGCGAGTACGAATGGCTCGAAGGTCGTATCGCTCCGGCGCTGAACTACGAGGCCAAACATCCCAAGGCCCCGGTCGCCATGCTCGCGGACGCCGCAAATTCGCACTTTGGATCGTCTGATGAGCTGGTCGGATATCTTTCGCTCTTTCTCCGCAAAGCCGCCCAATATCGATTGCCCGCGCACGCGCCGCTCGATGCGCCTGTGGCGCTGACACCCGTCGATCCGAAGTCGGAATGGCTGGTAGATCGCTGGCGCGGACAGAGTCCGCCCACAGCCCCGCCCGCTCCTTATAGCCAATACATGGGCGATCGAGCAAACGCCTTCTGGTGCTTCGACCAAGAAACGGCGCTGGCGACGGAGAAGTATTACGCCGGGCCGCGCGGCAAAAAGCCGCAGCTTGTGGGATACGTTCAGGGTGGACATATCCTGCCCTATAATGATCCCTTCGCCGGCGTGCGCATCCCATTTGAGCCACTCGCCGACGGCGTCAGCTTCCGTTTGACAGGAACGTTTTTGGATACCGTGCCGGCGGGCAATCCTGAAAAATGGACGGGACTGCCCGCCGGCTCTCCGGTCGGCCGTGCCAGCGGCGGCGGTCCCGTCGTGATTTCGCGCATCTGCGGCCCCGTCATTCAGACCGGACCGGACACATTCTCGATCCGTTACTATCGTATGGGAATGGATAACGTCAAGCGCTCCAATGCGATATGGCTTCTGGCGGTGCATCCTGGCGACGCTCAGTACAAGAAGGTGGAACAGCAGGCGCTGCTGACGATTCCACTGCGCAACATCAAGGGCGCGGAGCAGCACATTACATTTCCGCAGCTTCCAGATCAGAAAGCGGGCGTAAAATCACTGAAACTCAGCGCGACGTCCGACGCTGGAGTTCCCGTTTATTACTACGTGCGGGAGGGGCCAGCGGAGGTCACGAACGACAATACGCTTACGTTCACGAAGATCCCGCCGCGCGCGAAGTTTCCAGTGAAGATAACGGTCGTCGCCTGGCAGTACGGACGCTCCATCGAACCGCTCCTGCAATCCGCCGAGCCGATCACACAGACATTCTCGATCGTCCGATAAGAAACAGCAATACTATGCGACTGAATGCTCATTACTCCCTTCTTGCGCTGGCCCTGCTTGCCGCCGCGCCGCTGACGCCCGCCGCGCACGCCGACGATACCTGGCAGTACTCCATACGCGTCGGACAGGATCCCCTGCGCCGCGCGTATCTCTGGGTTCCGCCGAAGGCGCAGCATCTCCGGGGCGTGATCCTCGGCGTGCAAAATATGCTGGAGCAGCCGATGTTCGAGGACGACGTGATCCGCAAGGAGGCGACCGAAGACAATCTCGCCATCGTCTGGCTCTCACCGCGTGACGACTTCGACGATAAAAACCAGTCGGTGCGCACGCTCAGTCCCGCCAAGCCAATGTCGCAGGCCATCCTGCAAATCCTCGCGGCGCTAAGCAAAGAGTCAGGATACACGGAGCTTGCGAACGCCCCGATGATCGTAACGGCGCATTCGGCCTCCACGCCGTTCGTCTATAATCTCGCGGCGACGCTGCCGTCGCGCATGGTGGCGGTCTTCCCCTACAAAGGCTGGATCGAAAAGATGACGCCAGGTATCCCCACCCTCCACATCACGTCCGAATACGCAGAAGTCGGCGGCGACAAGTGGGGCGAGGTCTGGCGCAAGGACATAGCCTCCACACTCAAGCAGCGCGCGGCGGGTGATGATGTGATCGCCGGCGAGTTTGCCGAGATCGGCAATGGGCATTATGAGTGGAACCCGGAAGTCGCCCCCATCCTCGCGATGTTTATCCATAAAGCAATTCAGTATCGCCTGCCCGCCGGCGCGTCTGGCAATGGAGTCATAACACTGAAGCCAATCGATCCCAAATCGGGATGGCTAATCGATCCGGATAAGTTCGGAACGCCCGACGGAAAACCCGTGCCCTATGCTCAGTGGGTCGGCGATCCGACCAAAGCGCTCTGGTACTTCGACGAAGAAATGGCGCGCACGATCAACGACTACGCCGCCTCACGCCTCGCCAAGAAACCGCAGGTGATCGACTTCGTCGAAAACGGCCAGCCTATCTCGCTCGCCACAACGGGCGGAGCCGATCTGCATCCACAGTTTCTGGCGAACGGCGCCACCTTCAAAGTCACGGCGACATCTCTCGATCAAGCGCCAGTTCAGATCTATGGCGGCGCGCCCGTCGGCCATGCGCCCGGACCGATTCAGTTCAAAGTCAGCAGCGGCGCGCTCAAGCAAACTGGTCCAGACACATTCCAAATCTGGATGCGGCGCGGCGGCCTGATCCAGCAGGGCTCACCCTGGGAGCCCTGGATCATGGCCTATCAAAACGGCAACGCTGAGTACCGCCGCGCCGATCGGCCCGGCCACGCCTGGCTGAACACCATCAACCGCGACGGCGCGATGCAGATCATCGACTTCGCCCGCATCGGCGACCAGAAGGCCGGCGCAAAATCGATCCACTTGAACGCGACTTCCGACGCCGGCCTGCCAGTCCAGCTCTACGTTATTTCCGGCCCCGTTCGGTTGCGAGACGACAACCGAACGCTGGAGTTCCTTCCGATCCCACCGCGCAGCAAGTTCCCCGTCCACGTGGTGCTTGGCGCGTATCAATGGGGGCGCACTGTCGAACCTAAGGTGCAGACGGCGGGGCCGGTGACGCAGGAGTTCTGGATTAGTCGGTAGGGAAAGTGGCCCTCATCCCCCAGCCTCTTCTCCCAATTCTAGGAGAAGGGGAGCAAGAGATTCGGAGATTATTTGGATCATAGATCCAAATCTCTTCATCTTAACCCTCTCCCAGAATTGGGAGAGGGTTAAGATGAAGCGCCGGGTGAGGGCCGATCAGATAATCGCCCATCGATAGCAACAGCAAAGATCAAAAGACACCCATGATATCACCGATCACACGCATTGCCGCGCCAATCACGCTGTCCGCACTCGTTCTCGCGGCGGCGCCCTCGCATGCCTGGAGCGCTCCGATGACGGTCTCCATCCCTGCAATCGCCTCACTGAATGCGCCCACGCAGCCGCTGGGCTCGGCGACGCTGACCGGCGCCAGTGAGGCGGTCTTTCGCGTTCCCGACGGGCCGCGCGGGTGGTACAAACATGGGCTCCGAACGGAAAACGATGGCGCGCGGGATTGGCGTGCGTATTACGGCTTGCAGATGGGCGTGTTTCTGCCGAGCGATAAGCCGATGACGCTGGAGGCGGCGCTGAAAACTCCGGCGGACGAGACGGTTTCGGCGAGTGTCACGATCGCCGGCAAAGGGTGGCATGCGGTCACGCTTCCCTGGTCGGTGTTCGCGTTCGACCAGGCGCGCTCCGCGTTTCTTAAGTACGCAAAGGAAGTACGGGTGAAGGTGAGACCGGGGGTGACGGGCAAGATCGTCCTGAGCAATGTCCGCGTGGTGCGCGCGGAGACGGTTGCGCTGGACAGTAACATCTGTGGTAAATCCGCCGAGCGAGGACAGACGGTCGAATATTCGGTGCGTGTCGGCAACTGCACGGCGAAGGCGCAGTCCGTCACGCTTCAGTCTGAGCGCCATGGCTGGGAGGCCATGACGACCAGCGTGACGCCATCGCAGCTTACGCTAGGTCCAGGCGAAACGAAACAGG
Source organism: Capsulimonas sp. (assembly GCA_025963815.1). GTDB lineage: Bacteria > Armatimonadota > Armatimonadia > Armatimonadales > Capsulimonadaceae > Capsulimonas. The sequence goes on along the minus strand of JAOQAA010000702.1, from coordinate 7,298 downwards.
TGACGATCCATGTCGTGGTTTCGGACCGTGTTCCGCCCGGCGGGCATGAGGTTCAGACGCTGCGCGCCATCGCGAACGGGGATGCGGCGCGCGGATCGTCGATCGAGTTCACCACGGCGAGCGCCCTACCCCATCCCTATATCGTGCATACGCCCGAGCGCTGGCGCGAAGTACTCACGAAAGTGGCGAATTATTCCTGGGCTAAGGACGCCCAAAACGACTATATCAAACGATCGGACAAGTGGGTAGTCCCGCAGATCACGCAGCCCCCAGACAACGATCCCGATGATACGATGGGACCGTTTGTGTTCCGTACTCCTAGCTCTAACGATCTGCTCGACTGCGGCGTCGCCTGGCAGCTAACGCATGACAAGAAGTACGCCGAGAAGGTCGCGACCTATATGCGCCGCCTTTCCGATCCCAGCGCGGGGTACCCCAAGACACTCCGCGCATGCAGTCAGAGTCTGGTTCAGGAGGGGCAGTTCTTCCAGCTGATTTCCATGGGATACGATATGACGCTCGATTCCGGCGTCTATACCGACGCCGACAAAAAACAAATCGAGACGACTTTCCGGATGTTCATGGACACAATCACCTTCGAGATGGAGAAGGGATCAATCAACAACTGGAATCTCGCTGAGGATGTCGGCGCATTTTACTGTGCGCTCACGCTTCAGGACCTGTCAGCGGCGAACCACTTCTTCAGCGGGCCGGCGGGCATTCAAGATCAGATGGCGAAGGGGACGATGGACGACGGCTGGTGGTACGAATGCTCCATTTCCTACAATGTCTGGTGCGCCTCCGAGTTCTCTCAAGTCGCGCTTGCTTATGCGCCGTGGGGCATGAACTTCAAGGACATGAAGCTGCCGGCCAGTTATGCGCTGGAGGCTTTGCTCTCCGCGCCGGACGGCGGCGGAAGTTTTAATGGCGGCAATCCCGTAAAGACCAACGATCTCGTCGCCCAGCGGCGGCCGTTCGGCATGAGCAAAGAAATCTGGGGGCCGATGCTGCGCCCCTCACGCGAAATCCGGGATCTCTGGAACGGCCTGCCGCCATTTATCGATTATCGGGGCGTGATGTTCGGCGTCAACGATTCGACGGAAAACTTGGTCGGCGGCTACCGTCCCGAGATCGGCGCGCAGCCGTTCGAACTTGCCTACATGCTTTACCGCGATCCGGCTTACGCCGCGCAAATCCCGAAAAACGGCAAGCGTGACCTGCTCTATGGCGTCGGTGAGTTGCCGGCCAACACGCCGAATTTATACACCCAATCGGCCTACGCCGATAACGTCGGCCTGACCATGCTTCGCTCACAGACCGACGGACGCCCGATCCGCGAACAAATCCAGGCGGCGCTGCATTACGGCACGCATGGCTGGGCGCATGGGCACTATGATCGCACGAACATACTGAATCTCATGCGTTACGGCCGCTCGTTCTACAACCCGGAAGCCATGTGGTTCGGCTATGAGCCGTTCATGTACAAGTTCTACGTCCAGACCTCGGATGCGAGCAACATGGTCGTCGTCGATCAGAAGATGCAGGAAGCGTCCCCCGGCAATCGTCTCTTATTCCACACCGGTAAGATGATGCAGGCGACCGCCGTGCAGACCGATACCCGCTGGTCTAATCCCCCCTACGGCGGCATGGTCTATGACTATGTCCCCGTGAAGACCTTTGAAGAAAAGACCTGGCGCGAGGGACGTTACGTTCCCATTCCCAAGAACCAGCCCGCCTACGGATCGCTCACGGATTACACCGAGAAGATCCTGCAGCGCCGCCTGATGGTCGTGACGGACGATTACGTTCTGCTCGCCGATTACCTGAAAGGGAATAAACCGCACACCTTCGATTCGCTGTTCCAGATGAAGGGGTTTCAGGGACTCGAAGCGCCCGGCAAGACGTACTTACGGCATGACGCCCAGTGGAATCCCGATCCCGTGGGCAGCGCGCAATTCGTCACCGACTGCGATTGGTGGACTGCTCAAGCCCCGGCGCGCAGCCAATTCACGATGCAGTTCGGCCCTGGCGCGGATAACGCCGGCACACGCGCTCTTTACAGCGAGGACGGGCCGCTCAACCTGGATATTTATTCTCTCTGGCCCGCCAAGCAGCAGATCATGGTCGCGACGGCCCCGGAAGACCACGGCGTCCAGAAGCAGCTGACCTACGCCGTGCGCGGCGGCGACAAGACGCTCACCGAAGGCAAGTTCGGCGCCTGGATCCTTGGGAAAGCCGATATCGACCTTCCCGTCACCGGCCTCAAGCAGCTGGACTTGCAGGCCAGTATCGCCGTCGGCTCCGTCCCCACGGTCTTCTGGGCGAACGCGCGCATCGTCACCAATGACGGCCATGAGATCCCGCTATCCAAACTGCCTGTGACTTACGAAAACACCCAGCAGCCCAAAGGCCCGAACCTCGACTACTTTGGAGGCCCGGTCAAGATCGAAGGCGTCGCTTACGACGCCTCCACCCCCGGCCAGCCGCTCGACGTCAAGAAGCCATCCGTTGTCCATATCGACCTCACCGGCGTCGACGCCGTCCGCTTCAAGACTACACTCGGCGGCGACTACCCCCTCGGCAACGAAAGTCAGCGCCGCAAAACCTATAGCATCCGCTCTCAGGGAACGGAAGCGCGCTTTCTCACGGTGATCGAGCCGTTCGAAGACAAAAACGCTGTCCAGAAAGCCGAAGCGCCCGACGCCGACCATATCCGTGTGACACTGATTGACGGCCGCGTGCAGGAGATCGCCCTGCGCGGATTCACCGGTGATGGGAAGGCCATTGACGTGGAGATTACGGAGACGAAGAACGGGAAGACCGTGCGGTCGGAGAGCACGACGAGCGAATAGTCCGCAGGCGAAATTATAGGACATGACATTGAATACAGAAATCCTCCTACAAGAGGCCATCCCAGGGCAAACAACCCTGCTGCCCAGTCCGTTTTATCAGCGCTTCGCGCTGAACAAAAAGTATGTCGCCAGCCTGGACAACGAGAATCTGCTGCGGCCCTATCTTCTGGAGGCCGGGCTATGGAGCTACTCAGGATCGTCAGGTACGACGGTTGGCGCAAAGACGGAGGGCGGGCCGGCAACGTGGCATTGGGGATGGGAGTCGCTTACGTGCGAATTGCGCGGACATATCCTAGGACACTGGCTCTCGGCGGCGGCGCGGATCGGAGCGCAATCAGGCGATATCGAATTGCAGGCGAAGGCAACGCGGATTGTCGCGGAGCTGGGGCGCTGCCAGCAGGCGAACGGCGGGGAATGGGCCGGACCGTTCTCGGAGAAGTTTCTGCACCGGATCGCGCGGGGCGAAACGGCGTGGGCGCCGCAATATACACTGCATAAGCTGCTGATGGGACTGCTCGATATGCATGTAGCGGCGAAGAACGCGCAGGCGCTGGAGATTTTGGTTCGGTTCGCCCGCTGGTTCTCGCGGTGGACGGAGCCGTTCACGCGTGAGCAGATGGACGAGATTCTGGACTGGGAAACCGGCGGCATGCTCGAAGTGTGGGCGGGTCTGTATGGCGTTACCCACAATCCTGAGCATCGAGAGTTGATCCATCGCTATGACCGACGGCGTCTCTTCGATCCTCTGATCGCGGGTGAGGACGTGCTGACCAACAAACACGCGAACACGCAGATCCCGGAGATCCTCGGCGCAGCGCGCGCCTGGGAGGTAACAGGCGACGAGCGCTGGCGGCGCATCGTGGAGGCGTTCTGGCGAAGCGCGGTGACAGAGCGCGGCGCCTATCCTACCGGCGGCGGAAGCTGCGGCGAGGTCTGGCAGCCGCCGTTCTCCCTTTCCGCGCGCCTGCAAAGTCCGCACGAACACTGCACCGTTTACAACATGATGCGCGTCGCTCAGTATCTCTATCGCTGGACCGGCGACGCCCAGTACGCCGACTACTGGGAGCGCAACTTCCTCAACGCCATTTACTCTCAGCAGAACGCCGACACCGGAATGGTCAGCTATTTTCTGCCGCTCGCGGCTGGGAGCGTCAAAACCTGGGGGACGCCAACCGACGATTTCTGGTGCTGCCACGGCACTCTCATGCAGGCGCATTCCCACTACGATCAGTCCATCGCGTTTTCAAATGATGCTGGCTTTACCGTCAGCCAATACCTGCCTTCGCACACGCGCTGGGAGGCGTTCGGAACGCAAGTGGAGATCATCATCGAGCAGGACGTTCAGAACGGCCTGAGTGTCGGCCAAAAATTTACTCATGAGGGACATATGGGCATTCAGCACGTCCACACACCCCACATCCCGGCTCATCGCCCGAGCGCCTATGTCTACGACATTCGCGTACAATGCGCCGAGCCGGCGGCGTTCACGCTCACCCTGCGCACGCCATGGTGGGTGAGCAAAACGCCCGAAGTCTCCATCAACGGCGAACGGATACAACCGGATACATCTTGCTCGGGATTTCTTACTATTCGCAGAACATGGAGCGATGACCGCGTGCATCTCGTCCTGCCGAAAGCGCTCTCCACCGAATCGCTTCCGGACGAACCGAACACGGTCGTCTTTTTGGACGGCCCTCTCGTGCTGGCGGGATTGGTGGATGAGGAGCGCACGCTGATCGGCGACGCCCAGCGGCCGGAGGCGATGCTGATACCCGACCGCGAGCGGCATCATGGCTGGTGGAATACGGGATACTATCGAACGACCGGACAGGATCGCGGCATGCGCTTCATTCCACTCACCGATGTGCGGGACGAAACCTATACCATCTATTTTCCGATACGATCCTCTTCCGCGCCTTGACTTCAAACGCCTTGACACGATTACGTGATGGCGAGAGGGCCAATTACGAGATCGGCGGCAGGCAAGATTGCCGGCAGACCAAACGACACGGAACAACCACGACTCGGGGTTCAGTTGTCGGATTCCCAGCCATTTCCAGCAGCAAATTGGCGCCGGCGGCGCCCAAAGCGTCAAAGGAATTATGAACAGTCGTCAGCGGAGGATCCAGCAGCTCCGTGTAGATGCTGTCATCGAACCCGACGACAGAGATCTCTTCCGGGACTTTGACGCCCTGACCGCGCAAAATCTTCAGCGCTGAACCGGCAACCCAGTCATTGAAACAGAAGAATGCGGTGACCGGGTGATCAGAGGATCGGTTCCGGATGAGAAACTCCGAAAACTTCCCATCCAGAGTGGCGTCCGAGGTTTCGTTCGGATCGCAGCGCAGCACATTGTCTTCGGGAATGACCTTGCCATGCTCTTCCCAGCACGCTCTCAGACCGGCCAGACGGCGCTCTCCCGCCAGGTTGACGCGTCCTGGAACAATAGCGCCGATCGAACGGTGTCCGAGAGACCAGAGATATTCGCCTACCGAGCGCCCGCCCCCCTCGTTGTCCGCGCGCACCTGCCAGACATGGGCGTCCGGCGGCACTTCGCCAACAAAGACACTGGGGGCGTCCAGCGGGGTGATCTCCTGGCGGGAGCCGACAAAGATCGCGGCGTCGATCTCCTGGCGGGCGTACATCTCGCGCGCCGCCGTCGTCGCCTCCTGATCGGACCTTACCGTACGGATAAAGACCTGCACTTGATGCGTATTAAGCACGCGGCAGATCTCCAGCACGGTTTCTGAGTAGACAGGGTTGGGGCCAGCGTGGACGAACACGGAGACTCGCTCCAGCAGCGGGCGGGTCGAACGCAGCCGCTCCATCGGATATCCCAGCTCTTTCGCGGCCGCCCAAACCTGCTTGCGCGTCGCCACGGAAACGAAGCTAGTCGGACGCCGGCCGTTCAGCACAAGCGAAACCGTCGCGGGTGAAAGCCCTAAATGCTGTGCGATCGAGCGAACCGAGATCTTAGGTGTTTCCTGCATCATAATGCTTATATCATTCCAACGGTCAAATACGAATCCAAAGAGCGGAGACCAGACATGAGTTTACTAAACGAGAAGCATTTATCATGACATGGCCACGCTTGATTGTCAAGAAGTTCGAAGCCATTTCCTCATCGTGCGCGCAACGGCTTCCTCAAGGACACGCGCCGGATCGCGCAGCGCCTCCTCCAGCGTCACATCGTTGCTGACTAAAGAGACAGCATCCATCAACCCCTGCCCAACGAGGGTTGCCGCCGCGCTTCTGTCCACGCCGCCGCCGAAGGCCATGACCGGAACTCCGACCGTCCGGCAGCGCGCGAGCAGGCCGGCGATCAGCTTGCCGGAAAGCGTCTGGCTATCCAGATATCCTTCCCCTGTCAGCACCCAATATGCTCCCCGCACCTTGGATTCGAAGTCCACCGTATCCATCACGACATCGATTCCCGACTGCGAGGTCGCGCCCAAAAACGCCGCGAGCGCGGCGCCGAGACCACCCGCCGCTCCGGCGCCGGGCAGATCGGCGACATCGCATCCCAAATCCCGTTTCAATACGGCCGCATACTTCGCCAACGCTCGATCGAGTTCCAGAACCATCTCCGGCGTCGCGCCTTTCTGAGGGCCATAGACAGCGCTCGCGCCCTCTGGCCCGATCAACGGATTGCGCACATCGGACGCCACACGAATCAAAACACGCTCCTTTGGAAAATCAAACCCCGTGAGATCGATCGACGCCAGGCGCGCCAGAGCCGCGCCGCCGTGCTCTAATTCTCGTCCATCCGTGTCCAAAAATCGCACTCCAAGCGCCTGCATCGCCCCAGCGCCGCCGTCATTCGTCGCGCTGCCGCCTAGCCCGATTAAGATCTCATGGGCGCCGGACTGAGCAGCGGCGCGCATCAATTCCCCTACCCCATATGTCGTCGTGACGCGCGGGTCGCGGCGCTCCACGGGAACGAGCCCCAGCCCCGACGCCTGCGCCATCTCGATCACCGCCGTACGACGCCCCTCGCCGATCAGTCCAAAAGAAGCCTGCACTGGTTCGCCCAGCGGCCCCATCACCGTGCGAGTCACTGTCTCACCGCCGGTCGCGACAACCAGCGTCTCCATCGTCCCCTCGCCTCCGTCCGCCAGCGGGATCAAAACGATCTCGGCATCGGGATGCGCCTGGCGTACGCCCGCCGCCATCGCGAGCGCGGCCTCCCGCGCCGTGAGCGTTCCTTTGAATGAATCGGGGGCAACGATGACTTTCATGAGTTTTATATTACCTCATCCGCCAATTCCTCTTTGAGCAGGAAGTAGTCGAAGTCGGCTGTGGCGCGCGCTTCGTGGATATCCTGGGCGCAGATACCAACCATCGCGCCCGAAAAGCGCAGGCCACGACCGTAATCGTCAGAAAGCTTTGTGGCGTCGAGAGTACCTCCGACCTAAGTCCAATCTTCACCCTCGGGAGAAGCACAGA
>JAOQAA010000696.1 GCA_025963815.1 Capsulimonas sp. | reverse complement strand
CCGGATGTAGCCTGCTCGTAGAAGCAGGCGATGGCTGATCAGCTCGGCGTCCTTGGGAGCTTCGCGAAGGGTGGGGATAAAGGCTTGAGTTGCGCGCATGTTCTGTCCTGGCCGCTGCTTTCTAGTGTGGAAGCTTGTCACTGAATGTGCGAATAATATCATTCGCGTTGATCAATATAAAGAGTGTTCCGATAATGACGAAGCCCGTCAGCATGAAGGCTTGCTGCTGCTTCTCCGTCAGCTTTTTGCCTCGCCGCACCCATTCGATGAAGAAGGTCAGAAGGTGACCGCCGTCGAGAATCGGAATGGGGAGCATGTTGAAGATCGCCAGGCTGATCGAAAGCTGTGCAGCCAAGCTAATGGTCTCGTTGATGTTGACCTTGGAGGCCCGCGCCGTCTCCTGATACATTCGGATGACGCCGCCCGTCTGTTCCTGGAACTTGTGGCTCTTAACAAGATCGCGTAGGTTCTTGAACAGGATGACGATCATCTTGTTGCCCGTCTTGACGGATTCGACAAAACTAAGGCGCTCGACTGCGGCGTCCATTCCAAATTTCAAGCCGCCAGGGGTCCGGACGGAGAATGTCGCCAGCGCGCTGGTCGCTGGAGGGAGCATCCCTTTGAGGATAGGGGTATCGCCCTTGCGCCCGAGGACAATCTGTACGTTTTGGCCAGCATATTTTTTCAGCGCCGCCGTGGCCTGATCCGGGGTTCGGATCAAATCGGCGTCTTCGGTGTCCATGCTGGTGGGAACGATGGCGCGCAGTTCGTCGCCCGCCTTCACCCCCAGAGAAGCGAGGGCTCCTGGCTCAACGACATCGGCGACGGTAATGTCCTTATCTTTGTCGTCCTTGAGCGGCTCCGGCTTTGCGGTCAGCACCTTTGTTTCACCATCTCGGATCACAGTGATTTGGATCGTCTTTCCGAGGCTGTGGCGAATCGTATCGACCATTTCTGGGCCGTTGGTAATCACTTTGTCGTCGATTTTAACGATCTTATCACCCGTGATCAGCTTGGCTTTGTATCCTGCGCCATCCGGCATGACGACTGCGACACGGTTGAGGATTTTTCCTGAAGAGATGCCGACCGTGCACCCCATCAGACAGAAGATGACATAACCAAGCAAAAACGACATGACGGGACCGGCAAGGATCGTGAGCGAGCGCATCCAGAGCGGCTTGGCGTTGAAGCCATCCGCCTCAGTGTAAGGCTGGCTCTCAGGCGTGTTTTCGGCAACTAAGGGGATCTCGCCGGCGTCAGGGTCGTCCTTACGTCCCAGAAGCTTGTCTTTCGCCATGTTGATCGGTTCTTCGTCGGCGTCCATGCCCGCGATCTTGACGAAACCGCCGATGGGGAGCAGCCGGACATTGTACTCCGTGTCGCCTCGTTTCGCCACCAACCAGATCCGCTTGCCCATGCCGACGCTGAAATCGTCGACACGCATGCCGCACAGGCGCGCAACGATGAAGTGTCCCCACTCGTGCGCGATGACGAGGATACTGAGGATGATCAACAGGACCACGCCGCTCTGTATCTTTTCGAGAACCAAATGCAAGCTCATAGCTCCGCCGCTCCGTTCCATTGCAGGCTGGGATCTTCGTCAATCAAACGAGCCACCGTCAGCCGCGCCCACTGGTCCGCCGCCGCGATCTGGTCGAGATCGGGGGCTTCCAAGGGATGATGCGAGTGCATCGTCCGCTCCACTAAGGTCATTATAGCAGGAAATGTAATCTTGGCGTCCAAAAACTGCGCCACAGCCGCCTCGTTGGCGGCGTTCAGGACGGCGGGGAGAGCGCCGCCGGCGTCGCTCGCCTGCCGCGCCAGCAGCAGGCTGGGAAAGCGATCCATGTCCGGAGCCTCAAAGGTCAGAGGCTTCGTGAGCTGCGTCATATCCATGCGCGGCAGGCCCGAATCGACGCGCTCTGGGTAGAGCAGCGCGTATTGGATCGGCAGACGCATGTCCGGCAAACCCAGCTGCGCGATCACCGCGCCGTCGTGATACTCCACCAGAGAGTGCACAACGCTCTGGGGATGAACAAGCACTTCGACCTGATCGATCGGGATATCGAACAGCCAGCGCGCCTCAATTGTCTCCAGCCCTTTGTTCATGAGGGTGGCGCTGTCGATCGTGATCTTGCGGCCCATGGAAGGCCACGTGGGGTGGTTCAGTGCGTCCGCCAGGGTGACGGACTGCATGCGCTCTTTGCTCCACTCGCGAAACGGTCCGCCGGAAGCTGTGAGTAAAATCTTGGCGATGGAATTCTCCGGCGCGCCTTGCAGGCATTGGAAAATGGCCGAGTGCTCACTGTCGATCGGCAGCAGCCGCGCTCCGCTCTCTCTCGCCGTGCGCGTGACGATCTCACCAGCGGCGACCAGCACTTCCTTCGTCGCCAGCGCGATGTCTTTCCCCTGTCGCAAAGCCGCCACCGTGGCGCGTGTTCCGACGGCGCCCGCGACGGACACGACAACCACATCGGCGTCAGGATACGTCGCTAGCCGTTCGAGATCGGCGTTATCTCCGCTCTCGATCCACTCGGGCGCCACACCAAACTCTTCGGCCTGCTGCTTCAGCAGCTCGACGTTGCGATGCCCAGACAGGGCGACGACTTGCAGACGGTCGGGGAGACGGCGAACGATGTCGAGGGTTTGCGTGCCAATGCTGCCGGTGGAGCCGAGGATGACGAGTTTCTTGATGCTGTCTGGCAAAGTGCGCGTGCCGCCTTAGGGGTGGGTGTATTAAGTGTATACACAATGGCAAGAAGGCCAATGGTTTTGTTGTGACAAGTTCGGGCCGGCGATCGCAACGCAGGCGTTAGAGCGGCGGCGATTGTTGCGCGGGTGTTACGGCGCCGGCGAATAAATTCGCGCCTAGAAAAGCACGATGTACCCCTTCGGGCACTCCAGAAAATAACCGATTGCGTTTCTTCTGTGGGGTCGGCGGAGGCCGACATCGTGCACGTCTAGGCGCGAATTTATTCGCCGGCTTTCCTGGACATTTATTCTGTAAAATCGGCAAAATGCATCGATTGTCGACTTCTTGCTAATCTATTACGGATTCACCACCGCGCCAAACTTTCGCACGCGCATCTGGTAATCCTCAATCGCCTGCACCAAATGCTCGGCGCTGAAGTCCGGCCAGAGGGTGGGGGTGACCCACATCTCGGAGTAGGCGATCTCCCAGAGCAGGAAGTTGGACACGCGCAGTTCGCCGGCGGTTCGGATCAGCAGGTCGGGATCGGGCATTTCGGGCGCGTAGAGATGCGCGGAGACATCTTCCTCGGTGATCTTTGAAGGATCGATCTCGCCGCGCACGGCCGCTTCGGCCAGCTTTCGGACGGCGTCCACGATCTCGGCGCGGCCGCCGTAATTCAGGGCGAGGTTCAGCACGAGGCCGGGATTGTTTTCGGTCAGGGATTCGGCGCGCTCGATTTCTTTGCGCAGCGAGGGCGTGAGCTCCGCGCGGCGTCCGAGGAAGCGCATGCGGATGCCGTTTTCGTGCAGCTCCAGCAGCTCCGTGCGCGTGGCGTGCTCGATCAAGGTCATAAGACCATCGGTCTCATGCTTGGGACGTCGCCAGTTCTCGTTGGAAAAAACGTAAAGGGTGAGATATTTCACGCCGAGGTCGGAGGCGGCGCGGACGATCTTCTTGGTCGTCTTGTAGCCTTCCCGGTGTCCAAGCAGACGGGAGGGAAGGTGGTGCTTGCGCGCCCAGCGCCCGTTGCCGTCCATAATGACGGCAACGTGCTCGGGCATGCGCGCGGGATCCAGCCGCTCCCGGAGACGCTGGGTCTCGCGGGATTCCGCTGTGACGGGCTTGGAATGATCGGCGATGGAGCCGTTCTGCGTGTTCTGCGATCCCATAGATCTCAGACTTCCAGCAGTTCGGCTTCTTTGAGCTTGGCGATGTGATCGACTTCGGCGACGTACTTGTCGGTCAGTTTTTGCACCTGATCCTGGAAGCGCTTCGCCTCGTCCTCGGACGCCTCGTTTTTCTTCACCATCGCCTTGGACTGGTCGTTGACGTCGCGCCGGATATTCCGGATCGAGACACGGCCTTCCTCGGTCTTCTTGTTGAGGACCTTGACGAACTCCTTGCGGCGCTCTTCCGTCAGCGGCGGAATGGAGAGACGCAGGCTGGAGCCGTCATTGACGGGGTTGATGTTGATGTCGGAACTCTTGATCGCCTTTTCGATGGCGGCGACGGCGCCGCGGTCGTAGGGCGTGATCACCAGCTGGCGCGATTCCGGAACGCTAATCGTCGCGAGCTGGTTGAGCGGCGTGGGAGAGCCGTAATAATCGGCCATAATACCGTCGAGAAGAGTCGGGTTCGCGCGCCCGGTTCGGATGGTGGAGAAGTCGCTTTGCGTGGACTCCACCGTCTTTTTCATCTTCTGCTCGGCTTCCTTAGCTAAGTCAGCGAGGCTCATTGTGATACATACTCCAGAGGATATTTGAAAAAATCGCTCGTTGGGGAACTTTCATTCTATTACGCGTCGCGCGTAACAATGGTTCCAATCTGTTCGCCGGCGCCGACACGCTGAATGTTGCCCGGCACGTTGATATCGAATACGACGATCGGCATGTTGTTTTCCATGCAGAATGTGAGCGCCGTCAGGTCCATGACCTTGAGACGTCGGTCGATCGCTTCGGTGTAGGTAATTTTATCGAACTTCACGGCGTCCGCGTGCTGGCGCGGGTCCTTGTCGTAGACACCGTCGGTGCCGTTCTTCGCCATCAGCATGGCGTTCGCGCGGACTTCGCTGGCGCGCAGGGCGCTGGCGGTGTCCGTGGTGAAGTACGGGTTGCCGGTGCCGCCGGCCAAAATCACGACCCGGCCCTTTTCCAGATGGCGCAGCGCGCGCCGTCGGATATAGGGCTCCGCGACGGCCTGGATCGGAAGGGCCGTCTGCACGCGGGTGTCCACGCCTTGCTGCTCCAGGGAATCCTGAAGGGCGAGGGCGTTCACCACCGTGCCGAGCGTCCCGATGTAATCGGCCGTCACGCGCTCCATGCCCGCCTTTTCGGCGAGCGTGCCGCGCATGACATTGCCGCCGCCGACCACGATGGCGATCTCGGTGCCGGCCTTATGCAGGGCGGCCACTTCACTCGCGATCGTGGCGACGGCGGCGTAGTCGATCACGCCGTGCGAACCGTCTCCGGCGAAAGCTTCGCCGGAGAGTTTCAAGAGTACCCGGGGAAAACGCTCACCGGGTTGATGGTTCGGCGTAGACATAGGTTACGCGCTCGCCTCGCCGATTTCGTAGCGGACGAAGCGCTTGATCTCGGTCTTGCCCTTGATCAGCTGCGCGATCGTCTGCTTCGGCTCGCGGATGTAAGCCTGCTCCAGAAGAACGCTGGTCTTGAAATAGTTGCTCAGGCCGCCTTCGATGATCTTTTCCAGGATCTCCGCCGGCTTGTTGGCGTTCTTCTCATCGGCCATCGTGCGGGTGCGGACCAGGTCGCGCTCGGAATCCACAATGTTCGCCGGGATCTCATCCTTGGCGAGGAACTTCGGGTTCGAGAACGAGATGTGCATGGCGATCTCGCGGGCGAGCGCCTGGATCTCCGGACCCTGACCCGTCAGTTCGATCAGTACGCCGATCTTGCCGCCCATGTGAATGTAAGCGTCCACAGTGCCTTCCGCAGTCTCATAGACCGAGAAGCGCTTGAAGATGATGTTCTCGCGCAGCTTGGCGAACGTTTCCTGCAGCTGAACACGCGCTGGAGCGCCGCTTTCCGAGTGGATCGCGTCCAGAAGCTCATCAACCGTGCCAACGGTCGCATGCTCGCTGGCGTGGGCCGCCAGGGTCTTCGCCAGACCGGCGAACATCTCGTTGCGGGCGACAAAGTCCGTTTCGGAATTCAGTTCAATAATTGTGCCAACAGTGGAGGTCTCGTTCAGGAATGCTTCCACAACGCCCTCGGCGCTGATACGGCCTTCCTTGACTTCCATCTTGCTGTTCTTCTCGCGCAGCAGACGGATGGCGGCTTCCATGTCGCCGTTTGCTTCGACGAGGGCGGCTTTCGCCTTCATCATCGGAGTGTCTGTCTTTTCGCGAAGTTCTTTTACCATCGCCGCAGTGATTTCGGCCATCTTCAAATCCTCTTCGATATCAAATTTTTGCTTTTAGCGCGGTCGCTGAAAAGCTATGGTTAACAAACAATAGGCGGACGGAGCCGAAGACTCCGTCCGCCTCAGTGTTTTGGACTAGGCGGACGGGGTCGCGGCCTCGCCCTCGGCGATTGCGGTCGCCGTGGGAACGACGGCGTCAGCATCGCCCGTGACTTCGATGCCAGGAGCGTCGGTTCCAGCGACCTTGCGCTCAAGCTCTTCCCACTGTGCGGCCACGGCGGCGGCGTCGATTTCGTCGCCAGACTTGCCGGCTTCGCCTTCGACATCCGTGGCGCTGGCTTCCTGCCACTCGCCCTGCTTGATCTCGATGATCGCATCGGCGATCTTGTTGGAGATCAGCTTGATGGCGCGGATCGCGTCATCATTGCCGGGAATGACATAATCGACTTCGTCGGGATCGCAGTTGGTGTCGACGATCGCGATGATCGGGATGCCCAGCTTGCGGGCTTCCTGAACGGCGATGCGCTCCTTCTTGAGGTCCACGATGAAGATCGCATCGGGCAGTCCGGGCATATCCTTGATGCCGCCCAGATACCGCTCCAGCCGATCGCGCTCTTCGCGGCGCTCGAAGGCTTCCTTCTTCGGCAGCGAATCCAGCGTGCCGTCAGCTTCCAGACGCTCCAGCTCACGAAGGCGAGCGATGCGCGTCAGGATGGTGCGGTAGTTGGTGAGCATGCCGCCTAGCCAGCGGGAGTTGACGTAGTAGGAGCGGGAGCGTCGCGCGGCTTCGGCGACGGCTTCCTGAGCCTGCTTCTTGGTGCCGACAAACAGCAGCTTGCCGTTGTTTGTCGCCAGTTCCTGGACGAACGCATAGGCGTCATCGAACAGCTTCAGGGTCTGGTGCAGGTCGATGATATAGATGCCGTTGCGTCCGCCGTAAATGTACCGCTTCATCTTCGGGTTCCAGCGCCGTGTCTGGTGACCGAAGTGGACGCCTGCTTCAAGCAGGTCCTTCATTTGCAAAACTGACAATATCGTACTCCCTCGTTGGTTACTTCCTCGCCGTTCATCCGGCAGGCGCGTTCTGCAAAGCAGTCACGCGCGCCTCCGTCCCGGCGAGTGTGGATTGAAATTTTCCGCCCGGTGATTATAGCACAAAAGAGAAGAAAGGCGCAAGGTGGGGTGAAATGGCAATGAGATGGAGACAGAGAGGGGGCTAAATTTAAGTGAGTCCCCGGATAGCCAGTCGCCTGGCTATCTGCTCGGTCATGCGCCTACCGCCGAAACAGCGCCATGATCAGATACCAGAGGGCCATGTACCAGACGTTGCGCCCTCGGCCTTGCAGGCCGCCTTCGATGGTCTGGCCGACGCCGTGAAGCACGCCGGTGACTCGGATCGGGACTTTGTGGCGCGAACAAGCCTTGCAGCGGGCGCCGGCGGTTCCCTGGACCATGCAGCGGGGGCAGATGGGGGTAGTGCAGCGGCTGCAGCGCAGGCGGGTGACAGTCTTTTTGTGCTTGGTGCAGTAGAAGGCGCCGGGGTCGCCCTCCACCAGAACATCCGGTGGGGGAGCTTTCATTTCTTTGCCGCAGACGCCGCAAAACTTATGGGAGTCCGGGTTTTTTACTTTGCATTCGTGGCAGATCATGGGAGTTATCCTCAGAACTCTATCGAGGTTCGCAACATCTTTTGATAAAGAATTGTACCTCTTAGGGTAGGAATTCCTTCCGATAATCGGATTCTAGCTGCCGAGCCACATTTGTTCCCGAAAGCGCACAGAGGGGAAGGCCGCCGCCAGGGTGCGTCCCCCCGCCGACAAAGTACAGCCCTCGGACGTCAGGACAGACGTTGGGCGGTCGCAAAAAGGCGTTGCGCCAGCCGTTGGAACTGAGGCCGTAGACCGAGCCGCGCCGGGCATTGTATCGGCTTTGCAAGTCCAACGGGGTCCACATCTGCTCGACGAGGATTCGATCTCGTAATCCCGCGAGACCCATCGCCTCTAATTTGTTCAGAACGATCTCTCGGTAATGGGAGGCTTGCGTGCTCCAGTCAAACTCGGGGCCGAGGGCGGGTGGGTTCGTCATCACAAAAAGATTGGAGCAGCCGGGCGGCGCTTTCGACGGATCGGTGACGCTCTGGCAGGCGACGCCGATTGTGGGATCATCCGCCGGAAGATGCTGATCGAAGATGCTTTCGAACTCGCCTTCTAAATTTCCCGAGAGAAATGAGTTGTGGTGCGCGAGCTGCGGGTATTCGCCCCGGACGCCAAGCAGCAGGAGAAACGCCGAGGTGCTGGGCTCAATGGCGTCGATCTTACGGTCGGGATAGTGCGGACGTAGCTCGGGCTTGAGCAGATATTTGTAGGTGGCGAGTGTG
>JAOQAA010000659.1 GCA_025963815.1 Capsulimonas sp. | reverse complement strand
TAGTCTCCCGAGCGGTCAAGGGCTTGTGTCCAAAAGGACATCTCCATGAAGTGGTTCTGGACGACGGCGAATCGATAACGACGCGCGTCGTCATCGTCGCCACGGGCGTCAGCTGGCGCTCACTGTTCATCCCTGGCGCCAAAAATCTGATCGGCTGCGGCATTTTCTATGGCGCGGCGCGCACGGAGGCGATGGGTGTGGCGGGCAAGGATGTCTATCTGATCGGCGGCGGCAACTCCGCAGGCCAGGCGGCGATGTTCTTCGCCGATTACGCGAGCAAAGTCACGCTGCTGATCCGCGCTTCGAATATCGAACAGGGCATGTCCCAGTACTTGATCGATCAGCTGAAGACGCGCAAAAACATCGCCGTCGAGATCAACTCCAGCGTCAGTTCTGTTTGCGGCGACATTACGCTCGAAGCGATCACCGTCAAGAACTCACAAACAGGCGAAAGCGTGGAGCACAAAACGGATTCCCTCTTTGTATTCATCGGCGCCGACGCCGAGACCCACTGGCTCCCGGAAACCATCGCGCGCGACGATCGCGGCTACATCCTGACTGGCCTCGACGCCACCCTCTCCGGCCAGTGCGGCGCCGAGCGCCGTCCCTTCCTTCTGGAGACCAGCGTCGCCGGCATTTTCGCGGCGGGCGACGTACGCCACGGCTCGATCAAACGCGTGGCCTCCGGCGTTGGCGAAGGCAGCATGGCGATCGCCTTCGTACACCAATATCTGGCCGAATGCGCCACGCTTGCCGAACCGCCGCCGTCGGTTTCCGGATAAACGCCAACAAAACACAACGTCCATGGGTGGCATGTCTGTAGCCCTGGACAGACATGTTTCACGTACGAGGCAGAACGCGGCGTTTCTTCTCCATCGTAGAACATGTCTGTCCAGGGCTACAAACATGCCACCCAGTGTTCGATTTGCTGCGCTGATTAGATCCGCCGCCCCAGCACGATCTTGCGCTCCGTTTCTTCCTCTGCCTCGGGCAGCGTCAGAGCTACGGGCTTTTCCAGCTTGATCCCGTAGTTCTTCGCGGCCACACGGCCCTCGGCCATCTCCTCATCCACATTTGATCCCTTCATCGCCACCAGCACGCCGCCGGAAATTACGAACGGTGCGGTCCAAGGAATGAGCTTCGCCATCGGCGCGACGGCGCGGGCGGTGACGACGTCGTAGGCGTGGGCGTGGTCCATTTCCTTAGCGGCGTCTTCGGCGCGCGCATGAAGAATATCGACGTTTTTCAGGGCGAGTTCGTCCGCGACCGCACGGCAGAAGGTCAGCTTTTTGGCGGTGGAATCGAGGAGGGTGAGAGAGATGTCCGGACGGACGATCTTCAAAGCAAGGCCGGGAAGGCCGGCGCCCGTGCCGACATCGATCAGGCGTGCGTTCAGAGGGATCTGCATGACACGGATTACGGAAAGGGAGTCGAGAAAGTGCTTGACGGCGATGTCGCTTGGAGATGTGAGACGCGTCAAGTTCATGCGCGTCGCGTTCCACTCCACAAGGAGATCGGCGTAGCGTTGAAATTGGTCGAGCTGCGAGGGGGTAAGGTTTAGATCCCAGGCGTCGTTCGCGCCGCGCCGGAGAATATCGATAGTTTGTTCTTCCACGCGGACATTATGACGAATAATTGCCGGAATGTCCGCGTGACGACGTAAAATCGCTCTGTCGTTGCTGGTTAGTCGGCGAGGCCGCGCACATGACGCCACTCGCGCACCGCCTCGCCCTGGCGGTAGATCGTGTAGACAAGGTCTTGCTCGTAAGGACGGTAACCGTGGGTATCGGCCCACTTCGTCATCTCCACGCGCTGGGACTGCGGATCGGGTTTATCACTGGTCACAAAAAACGCTCCGGGAACGGGAGCTTCAATTTTCAATACCACGGCAGCATCCTTCACAATTTATCGTACGAGCAGCCGTTTCCGCAGCGACAGACAGAAAGGATGAAACGGCCGCTCAGAAAAGCGGGCGAGCACAGACGGCCTGGCGGCCGAAGCATGGGCATGAGGAGTGCTCGAAGAAGCGTCTCGACGTTTCCAGTAGGGCTGTGCTCGAATTGCCTACACCCTCAATTATGGCGAGCAAGCGATCGCCGCACACTGCGCGGATTACGAGGATTTCGGTCGTCTTGACAACCCACGTCCTCGCCGGTATACTCAAATCTCGACATTGTGAAAAATTGCACGGAATGGAACTCAGCGATGGCGTACCAGTCACTTCAGGAATTTATCCAGCGTTTGGACAAGGCGGGCGAGCTGCGCCGAATCACGCAGCAAGTCGATCCCTATTTGGAAATCACCGAAATCGCCGACCGGGTCATGAAGATGCCGGGTGGCGGTCCGGCGCTGCTCTTTGAGAACGTCAAAGGCTCGAAATTCCCGCTGGCGATCAATTTGATGGGGTCGCGCAAACGAATGTCCTGGGCGCTGGGCGTCGATGATCTCGAAGAGGTCGCTGATGAGATCGGCGCTCTGACCAAGCTGCCCGCGAACATGCCGGCGGGATTGATGGGCAAGCTCCAGCTGCTGCCGCAATTGGCGTCGCTGGGCGCCATCTCCCCCAAGCTCGTCTCCCCCGTCATCGCGCCGTGTCAGGAAGTCGTGAAGCTGGGTAAGGACGCCAACCTTGACGAATTGCCTATCCTTACTTGCTGGCCGGATGACGGCGGCCCGTTCATCACCCTCCCATTGGTCTTCACCAAGGATGAAGGCACGGGCAAGCGCAACGTCGGCATGTATCGCATCCAGAAGTTCGGCCCGCATGAGACGGGGATGCACTGGCAGCGGCACAAAGTCGGCAGCCGGCACTATGCGAACTTCGAGGCGAAGGGGCGCGATATTCCCGTCGCCATCGTTCTCGGCGGCGACCCCGCATTGACCTACGCCGCCACGGCCCCGCTGCCCGATGAGATCGACGAGATGGTCTTCGCCGGCTTCCTGCGTAAGAAGGCCGTCGAGTTAGTGAAGTGCAAGACGATCGATATGGAAGTCCCCGTGGACGCCGACTTCGTGATTGAGGGCTATGTCGCCCCCCACGAACGGCGGCGCGAAGGGCCGTTCGGCGACCATACGGGATATTATAGCCTCGCCGACGACTACCCCGTCTTCAAGGTCACCGCCATCACACATCGCAGAAACGCCGTCTACCCCTGCACCATCGTCGGCCCGCCGCCGATGGAGGACAAATATCTGGGACTCGCCACCGAGCGCATCTTCCTGCCGCTGGCGCGCCTGATGGTCCCGGAGATCATCGACTATCACCTACCATCCGAGGGCGCGTTTCATAATCTTGCGCTTATTCGCATCAAAAAACGCTACCCGGGCCACGCGTTCAAAGTCATGCACGCCCTCTGGGGATTGGGGCAGATGATGTTCACGAAGTGCATCGTGGTGGTGGATGAAGACGTGGATGTGCAGAACCCGGGCGAAGTCGTCTGGCGCACGTTCGCCAATATTGATCCGGAGCGAGACATCACCTTCGTGAAGGGGCCGATCGACGTTCTCGATCACGCTTCGCCGCTGATGTCATTCGGCTCGAAGATGGGTGTGGACGCCACACGCAAGTGGGCCGACGAGGGATTTACGCGGGAATGGCCGGAGGTGCTGACGATGACGCCCGAGGTGAAACAGCGCGTGGATAAGCTTTGGAAGTCTCTGGGCATCTCATTAGGAAGAAAGCCCTGATAAAAATACGGTGAGTTTTTCGCGGGAAGTTGCCGAAAAGAGTAATGTGCTGTATAATTAGGTCTACTACCCGTTTTACAGAACTCTCAAACGCTATTATTCTTGTACGAAAGAGGAATATCCGGATGGATGTCAAATCGCTTCTCTCCAGCACCGAAGTCATGTCAGGGTTAGGATTGGTGATC
>JAOQAA010000651.1 GCA_025963815.1 Capsulimonas sp. | reverse complement strand
CATATCAGCCTTCGGGTGCCGCCGGGGGAATTTTATGGGTTCTTAGGGCCGAACGGCGCGGGGAAGAGCACGAGCATTAAGATGCTGACGGGGCTGCTCCGGCCGACGTCAGGGCGGGTCGCGATCGCGGGACATGACTTGGCGACGGACGGTCTGGCGGTAAAGCGCGCGATCGGCGTGCTGCCGGAGGATCTGAACCTTTACGAGCGACTGACGGCATCGGAGTTTTTGATCTTCGCGGGTCAGATGTACGGCATGCCGGCGGCGGAGGCCAAACGTCGCTCCGAGGAATTGCTGGGCGTGATGGAGCTGAGCGATTCGGGCGACAAGCTGATCGTCGACTTCTCCATGGGCATGAAGAAGAAGACGGCGCTAGCGGGCGCAATGATTCACAATCCGCGCGTGCTGTTTCTCGATGAACCGTTCAATGGGATCGACGCCCTTTCGTCCCGCAAAATCCGCGATGTCCTGCGGCAGCGGACGGAACAGGGAACCACGGTGTTCTTTTCGTCGCATGTGCTGGAAGTGGTGGAGAAGCTGTGCACGCGGGTGGCGATCATTGCCCGCGGCAAGCTCGTCGGCGAAGGCACGATGGATGAACTGCGCGCGCTGACCCAGGACAACTCCCTGGAAGACATCTTCGTGCATCTCGTGGCGACGCCTGAGGAAGCCGCGCCTGTCGCGGATGCGGCGGCGCAGCCCTGGTATCAGCGCTCGGCGTCGCGCCTCGATGGAGATCAGTAGCACGATGTCTCCACTCCGATTGATGCTTGAGCTGAAGGTCAAGCTGACCTGGCGGGGCTACAGCCGCAGCAAATGGAAAATCCTGGGCGCAATCCTGTTTCTGCTGGCGTTTCTGCCCGCGAGCGGGTTCGTCTCCGTGGGACTCTGGTGGCTGCTGAACCATTCCATCGGGCCATTGCAAGAATCCGTGAGGACGCTGGAGGCGCTGCAAATTCCGATTGCGCGCGACGCGCTGGCGGTCGTGTTCGTGATCTGGGCGATCACGCCTCTGATCGGGTTTCAGCTCAACGAATCGTACGACCTGACAAAGCTATTCGTGTACCCCGTCTCCTATCGAACGATCTTTGTGGGAAGCGTTCTGGGCGGGCTCATCGATATGTCCGTGCTGGTGATGCTGCCGCCGCTGGTAGTGCTGCTCACACACTTCTCGCCGAATTTCGGGGCGGGAGTGATCAACTTCCTGCTGCTGGCGGCGTTTCTCGTGCTGACCCTCGCCCTCGCGCAGTTAATCACCCTGACGCTCGTGGGGTTCCTGCGCAGCCGACGGTTCCGGGATATCACGATCGTTCTGTTTCCGCTGATCGGCCTGATCTATTATGTCGGCCAGCAGTTTCTCGTGCGGCGCATCGCCGTGGTGACGCACGGCTTTTCCTCACTGAAAGTCCTGGACGCCCCGTTCTGGCACATTGCTAATCCGCTGCCGCCTGGCATTGCGGCCTCAGGTCTCAAAGCAGCGGCCGACGGTCATTGGGGCTATGCGCTCCTGATGCTCGCGCTGCTCCTGGCGATTGGCGCCGTAGTGGCGGTCACGGCGGCGCGCGTTCTGCGCCAGCTTTATCTGGGAGACGCCGGACCGGGGATCGCGCGCATGGCGGAGCCATCCGCCAAAGCGGTCGCGAAGGGGCCGACGCTTCCATCGTGGCTGCCGGAGACAGTCTCGGCGATCGCCGCCAAAGAATTCGTTTACCTGCGCCGCGATCCGCAGTACAAAGCCCTGGCCGTCCAGAGCGTCTTTTATCTCGCGATGATTACCGTTCCGATCTTCATGCCCACAGTCTCCTCGGGGCGCCCGATGCCGTCGTTTTTCGGCGAGTACGTCCCCATCGGCCTCAGCGCCGCGCTTCTGCTCTCCATGGCGCCGCTGATCTTCAACTGCTTTGGCGGAGAAGGCGCGGCGATCTCGGTGCTGCTGTCGCTGCCGGTATCTCGCCGGGATATCCTGCTGGGGAAAAACATCGCACACGTGGTGATGCTCGTGGCGTTGAACGCGGCAGGCCTTCTGCTGTCGGCGGCCTTCAGCGGCCACTGGGCCAAGGTCCCGCTCACGCTGGCCTGGGTGCTGCTGGCCGCCCCGGTGCTGCTGGCGGCGGGGAACCTCATTTCGATCCAGCTGCCCCACCGGATGATCGTGCGCGGCCAGCGCTGGCAAAAAGGCGGCGTCCCCGCATCCGGCGGCGACAACGCCGGATGCGCCTACGCGTTTCTCTACATACTCGCCTACGCCCTCACCCTCTTCGCCCTGCTGCCGGTCGCCGCGGCGATCCTGCTGCCCGCCTTGTCTGTGATCTCCCCCGCCTGGTACGCGCTCTCGCTGCCCCTCGCCGCCTTCTATTCGGGCGCGCTCTATGTGATCTTACTCAGTCAGGCCGAAACCTGGCTGCTCGGCCGCGAGCCCGAAATCGCGGCGGCGGTCACGCCGCCGGATTAGCAGAATGCCCTCAGCCCACCAGCTTCTCCATCTCATCGATCATCCCCGACAGGACCCCAAACGCCGCCGTAATTGGCGCTGGGGAAGTCATGTCGATCCCGGCCAGTTTCAGCGCATCTAATGGGTACATCGAGCCGCCGGCTTCCAGGAACGAGAGATAGCGGTCGGCGGCGGGCTGACCTTCGGCGAGGACTTGCTGAGCGAGGGCGTTCGCGGCGGAGATTCCCGTGGCGTACTGG